>JAICVH010000103.1 GCA_025935435.1 Burkholderiales bacterium | reverse complement strand
GTGATTCATCGCTCCTCCCGTGATCAATGGTAGCACCGCGCTTGGATCACCGCGCGCACACGGCCGTGCGCGCCGGGCGCCATGGTGGCCGCGTGCTACGCTGCCGCTCGGCGCGGCTGGCTCTGCACTCACCAGGCTGTGCAAATGCCCGAACGGCACAGGAATAACGATGCACGCGTCGATGTTGGCGCTAGCCCGCAGGGCCGAGCGCCGGCCCATCAATGACCAAGGAGAACCGATTCATGACCCGATTGATCCACGGCGTCGCTGTTTCGCGACTGACCACCGGAGTAGCTGCGTCGTTCGCGCTGGCGCTCGCAGGCTGTACCGGCATCGGACAAACGTCGTCGTCCGACATGCAGCCGCGCTCGGCGTCCGGCATGACGTTCTTCATCACCAGCGTCGGCTCGGGCAAGGGCGCCGACTTCGGCGGCCTCGCCGGCGCCGATCAGCATTGCCAGAAGCTGGCGGCGGCCGCAGGTGCCGGCGGCCATACGTGGCACGCGTACCTCAGCACGCAAGGAGCGGGCGCCGTGAACGCGCGCGACCGCATCGGCAAGGGCCCGTGGCGCAATGCGAAAGGTGTCGTCGTCGCGAACAGCCTCGAGGAATTGCACGGCACGAACAATCTCGGCAAGCAGACGTCGCTGACCGAAAAAGGCGAGGTCGTCAATGGTCGCGGCGACACGCCCAATCGCCACGACATCGTGACCGGCTCGCGGCCCGACGGCACCGCGTTCACCGGCCCGGAGGACCGCACGTGCGGCAATTACACGAAGAGCGGCGCGGGCAATGTCATGCTCGGCCACCACGATCGAAACGGCACCAATCCCGATCCGGTCGCGAACGTGTCTTGGAACTCATCGCACCCGTCGGCCGGCTGCAGCGAGGCAGATCTCGCCAAGACGGGCAGCGCCGGGTATCTGTACTGTTTCGCGACGAACTGAACGCGTTGGTGACAGCGTAATCAGTCGGGTTGATCCGGCGGCGCGCCCGCATCGCATTTGCGGCACTCCAGCAGGCGGCCGAGCGCGCGCCGGCGACCCTCGTCGGTCGTGACCCAAGGACGCAGCGTCCACGGGGGCGCGTGTCGCACGTGCTGGAAGTGACCGCAGGCGAGTTCCGCGACCCAATGCGATTCCGCGTCGCGGTGATAGCCGGCGATCGGCTGCTTCATCGAACCAGGGTGTCGATGCGATACCCGTCGCGCCGTCGTATCCCGCGTCAAAAATCGATCAGGAACGGCGCCGCCATCAGCAGCGCGCCGATGACGACAAGCCACAATACGCTGTCGACGAAATACGGATAGACGCAAAGCGCCATGCCAGCCAGGAGCGGCGCGAATTTGGTCTGCCGCTTCCCGTAGATGAAATAGCCGACACCGACCGCGCCGGTGAGGATGCCGATGGCGAGGGTGGCGGGCGTCATCGATCGACGCTGCTTTCCGCCACCCGCGTCGGCGCAGCATCGGCTGCGAGCCCGGTGTCAATCATCGCCGCGAGGCCGCTGGAACATGGCGTTGATCTCTCCGAACGGAATCGCCTCGTTGGCGAATTCGAATGTTCCGGCGTCGTGGATCTCGCGGGCCGCACGCAGGAACGCGCCGTACGCCGCGCGTGCGAGCGCCGAGCCGACGCTGACGCGCCGTACGCCAATGTCCTCGAGCGCCGCAAGCGAGATCGACCCGCCCGCTCGGCCCATGATCGCGTTGACCGGCTTGGGCGCCACGGCGCGCACGACCGTTGCGATCTGCTCGACGGTCGTCAGCCCGGGCGCGAACAACGCGTCGGCGCCCGCTTCCGCAAACGCCTGCAGCCGGCGAATCGTGTCATCCAGATCGGTGATGCCGTGCAGGAAATTCTCCGCGCGCGCGACGAGTACGAACGGAAACGGCAAGGCGCGCGCAGCGGCAACCGCCGCCCGCACCCGTTCGAGCGCCTGGTCGCGCGGATAGATCGGCCGGTCGGCACGCCCGGTCGCGTCCTCGATCGATCCACCGACGAGCCCGGCCTGCGCGGCGAGCCGGATCGTTTCAGCGCAAGTTTCGGGCGCGTCGCCGAAGCCGTTCTCGAGATCGCCGCTGACCGGCAGCGGTGTCGCGTCGACGATCGCGCGAGCGTTTGCAAGCGTCTCGTCACGCTGTACGACGCCTTCGCCGTCGGCCTTGCCGAGCGAAAACGCGAGACCTGCGCTCGTCGTCGCCAGCGCTTCGAACCCGAGTGCCGCGAGCATTTTCGCGGAGCCCGCGTCCCACGGATTCGGGATTGCGAATATGCGTGGACGATCGTGCAGCGCGCGAAACGCGGCCGCACGGGCGGCTTGCGCGGTCATTCGGGGAGTGTTTCGCCGGAGCCGCCCATCTCCTTCGGCACGTCACGCATCTTCGGCAGACCGTCACGCATCGGCAGCACCGTTTCCTGATAGTGCACGTGCACGGCGGGCTTGAACGCGAACGTGGGGATCGCCGCAGCGTAGACGTCGACGAGGTTCCAGCCGGGATGATTGGTGAACACGTGGCCGCCGCAGGTCTTGCACCAGCTGCGTCCGCTCCGCGCGGTCTTGTTGAACGTACCGATGTTGTCCGCGCCGCGCGTGACGTTGACGTTGTCCGGCGCCCACAGCGTAAACGCGTTGACCGGCCCCGCCGACCATGATCGGCACGAACCGCAATGGCAATACCCCTGTGCGACCGGTGCGCCGGTGACGTTGAACTGGACCGCGCCGCAAAAACAGCTTCCCTCGTGCTTCGTCGCTTCGCTCATGTGCATTCTCCAGTGAAGACGCGTTCGCGCGCGCCCATCGGCGCCGGCTGCGGGCCACGCATCGAACGTAGGCTAGCTCACACCACGCCCTGAATCCACCACTTCTGCGCTTTGACGGCACTTGACGCCGCGGCGCGGCGACTGTCCCAGGCGCGCGAGGATCCGCCGGAGTTCGGCCGTTCAGCACCGGTCCGAGCCGCGCGTCGCTGTTGATTACACCCTGTGCGCCTACCGGCACGTCGCTTGCTATTTACGCGCGTTGCCCGAACGCCACCACGCGCACGACGCAGAAGAGGAACACACGCAATGAAAGCGACATGGGCCGCCCTCACCTTTGCGCTCGCGCTTATTGCTCCCGGTGCGGCGACCGCCACGCTGACGGTGACGCCGGTCACGTGGAACGTCATCGGCCTCGACAGCAACGCTCCGGCCTCCGGTCCCAGGCACTTCCCGGTCGGCGCGCGCGTCTGCAGTGACGTCGCAACGACGAACGTCAACGTCGCGTTCGTATGGGATTCGGCGAATCCCAATGTCGACCTGCGACCGGGTTCGCTCGGCGCGCTGGTCCTGCCCTCGATCGGCGCGGGCGCATGCGCCGATGCTTACTTCGAGGTCGAGGTCGCGCCGGTGGCCGCGGCCTTCGATACGACGCGGCGCTACCACATCGCCGCGACCGACAGCAGCGGGACCGCCAGCACGCCGCAGCCCCGCGAGCTCTACGTCGAGCATCTGATCTCGCAGAACCGCAACGCGGTCACCGGTATCAAGGTCGACGGTGCGAGCATCCCCCCCGGGGGCAGCGTCGGACTCGTCGTCGGAAACACGTACACGATCGAGCTCGACGGCGGAACGGCCACGCAGGGCTACAACCAGTTCGAATCGTTCATCAACTTCTCGAACGCGATCTTCCAGATCCTATCGGTGCAAACGACGTATTCGGCGAACAACTCGCCGTATGTCGGCAATCCGAACGACAAGCTCTACGCGGATGCGTGCCTCTGGGAAAACCATCCGGCGAGCGCGAATTATCGAAGCTGCGTCGGCGGCGATTTCAAGGCGGGAGGCCAGAACGTCGTCACCGTTTACACGCTGCGGATCGTCGGCGGCGGCGGAACATCACAAGCATTGTCGACGCTGCTCTACGACTTCTCGGGCAGCAGCTACCACTACAACGCCGACTTCGGTGTGCGCGGCATCATCGCCAATATCGTCGATCCGACCGCCGTCGATTTCGCCAAGACCTTCGCGCCCAGCGCCACGGCCGCGGGAGGCGCCTCGACGCTGACCTTCACGATCACCAATCCGGGTGCCGGCGCGATCAGCGGATTGAATTTCAGTGATTCGCTGCCCGCCGTGGGCGGCGGTCAGATGGTGGTCGCGAGTCCGGCGACGTTCTCGACTTCGGGTTGCGGCGCGCCGGTGTTCGCACCGGTCGCCGGCGCGGCATCGGTCGCGTTCGCGAATGGCAGCGTCGCCGGCAACGGCACCTGTACGGTGAGCGTGCGCGTCAGCGTGCCTTCCGCGCCGACGACCGGCACTTATGCGAACACGTCCAATGCGTTGTTCGTCGGCAGCGTCAACACCGGCAAGGTGGCATCCGCCGCGCTTGCGCTGACGGCCGCCAGTCCCGGCGCCTCGAGCTGCGGTCTCACGCTCGCCCAATGGACGATGCCGCCGGCGCAAGGCACGGCGGTGCCGCCTGCGTTCTCATCCAAGGCGAGCGACGTTGCGAGTGCCATTGCAACGGCAGGCTCGAACATCACGAACACGATCGATACCGCGATCGGCAATCCGGTCAATGCATGGGAGGGGCACGGCTGGAGCAATTCGGCAACCCCGGGCGCGAACGACTATCTGCAGTTCGCCGTCACGACGAGCAATTACACGGCGGTGACTTTCTCGGTCGATGTGGCCCGCTCCGCCCAGGGCCCGACGTCGATGCAGCTTTCGTACAGCACCGACGGGGTGACGTTCATACCCTATGGCGGTGCGCAAACGGTCGGCACGACGTTCACCACGTTCAGCCCCGCATTGCCCGGTCCCGCGAACGCGAGCGGCCTCACGTACTTCCGCGTCATCGGCTACAGCGCGGCGAACAGCGGCACCAACGCACGCATGTTCGTCGACAACGTCACGATCGGTGGCTGCCAGACCGTGCAGCCGCCGACGCTCACGAAAGGTTTCGCGCCGAATCCCATTGCTGTTGGCGGCGTTGCGACGCTGACGTTCACGCTGGCCAATCCCAACGCCACGTCGCTGTCCGGACTGCAATTCACCGATACCCTTCCCGCGGGCACGCAGGTCGCGGCAGTGCCGAGTTCGACGACCAATTGCGCGGGCTCTCCGACCTGGGCGCCCACCGCGGGCGCGACCGCGCTCGCGTTCGGACAAGTGACCGGCGCGACGCTCGCCGCGGGTGGCGCGTGCACGGTGAGCGTAGACGTCACGGCGACGACGACCGGTCCACACGTCAATGTGAGCGGTTTCGTCTCCTCGACCGAAGGCGGCACGAATAGCACAGGCACCGGGTCGGCGAGTGCGACGCTGACGGCGAATGCGCCGCCAACGCTCCGCAAGGACTTTGCGCCCAATCCGGTGGCGACCAATCAGGTGTCGATGCTGACGTTCACGATCACGAACCCGAACGCCGGCGGGGCGCTCAACGGCGTTGCGTTCAACGACACGTATCCGTCAGGCCTCGTCAATGCGAATCCGCTCGTTCCCGCGGTCACGAACACCTGCGCGGGCACGGTGACGGCAACGGCCGGCGGCAACGGCATTCAGCTGTCGGGTGGAAGCGTTGCCGCGGGCGGGAGTTGCACGATTGAAGTCCCGGTCACGGCCGCGTCGGTGGGGACCTACGCGAACACGAGCGGTCCGATCTCCGATGCGGCCGCCGGGACGGGGAATGCCGCGAGCGCGACGCTGACCGTCAATGCGCCCGCGCCATCAATCCGGCTTTCGAAGAAGGTGGGTGCGAGCCCGACCGGACCGTGGCTGAATTTCCTGGTCGTTGCTCCGGCGTCGAACGTGTATTACCAGTTCATCGTCGAGAACACCGGTGACGTCGCGCTCAATCCTTTCAGCGTGAGCGATCCGATCCTCGCCGGCACGGCGGCCGATCCGGCGACGTGCGTATGGCAGACGGCGAATGTACCGCCGACGTTGCCAGCCCTGCCGGCCGCAAGCCCCACGCTCGACCCAACGGCGACGTGCGTCGTCGGACCCGTGTCGGCGATCGTCGGCAACGTGACCAACACGGCGACGGCACACGGCACGTTCGGCGGCAACGACGTCGTGTCACTGCCGATGCAAGCGTCGTATCTCGGCGCGCCGCCGATCTTTTCGCTGGTGAAGGAGATCGCCGCGACCGCGACGGGTCCCTGGAGTGCGTCGATCACGGTCGGCGCCGGCGCGGATGTCTACTATCGGTTCACGCTCGCCAACAACGGCGCATTGCCACTGTCGACGATCGGCGTCAGCGATCCGCTGATCAGCACCGCGTCGTGCGCGTACGTCGACCCGTTGCCGGTCGGCGCTTCATCCGTATGCACGGTTGGGCCAGCGACTGCGGCCGGTGCACCGGGAAGCACGACGGTCAACACCGCCACCGCAAGCGGCACGAACGGCAGCACGTTCACCACGCCGCCGGCATCGGCAAGCTACGCCATCACGCCGGGATCGGCGGACCTCGCGATCACCAAAAGCGATGGCGTCACGTCGCTGGTACCGGGATCGACCACGAGTTACACGCTCAGCGTGCAGAACAACGGCCCCGATGCGGTCACGGGTGCCGTGCTGGCCGATCCGGTCGCAGCCGGTTTGAGCCATACGGCGGTCACCTGCTCGGCAACGCCGGGACAGTGCGTGGCCGCCCCGAGCGTCGCGCAACTCGAATCCGGCTTCGCGCTGCCGGCGCTTCCGAGTGGCGCGACGTACGAGATCGTGGTGACGGCCAACGTCATCGCCACCGGCGGCACGGTGACGAACACGGCAACGATCACGACGCCTGCCGGTATCGGCGATCCCGTGCCCGCCAACAACCAGGCGGGTGACACCGACACGGTTGCGGGCACGGCCGATCTGGCTATTGCGAAGTCGAATGGCGTGAGCGCGTTGACGTCGGGAACGAGCACTGCCTACACGATCACCGTCACGAATAACGGTCCGGATGCCGTGACAGGCGCGCTTTTGTCCGATGCGGTTGCGCCGGGTCTCACCAAGACCAGCGTTGCGTGCTCGGCGTCGCCAGGACAATGCGCAACGCCGCCGACGATCGCCGAGCTGGAAACAGGTTTCCCGCTGCCGGCGCTCGCGAGCGGCGCGACGTACGAGATCGTCGTCACGGCGACCGTAACCGCGCCAAGCGGAACCGTCACCAATGTCGCAACGGTCGCATCGCCCGCCGGATTCACCGACGCGACGCCCGCGAACAACTCGGCGAGCGACTCCGACGCAGTGATTTCGTCGGTGATCCTGGCCGACGTGTCGATCGTCAACAGCGACGGCGTGTCGAGCGTCACCGCAGGCGGCGCGACGATCTACACGATCGTCGCAACCAACCACGGTCCGACCGCCGTGAGCGGCGCCACGGTGACCGACGTGCTGCCGGCAGAGATCGCCGGCGCAACCTGGACCTGCGTCGGCAGCGCCGGGGGCGTATGTCCGGCTTCGGGCAGCGGCGGCATCAATGCAATCGTCGATCTTCCGGTGGGTGCCAGCGTCACGTTCACGCTGACTGCGCAGATCGCCTCGGCGGCGGCCGGCACGCTCGTCACCACCGCGCAGATTGCAGTGCCTGCGGGCATCTC
>JAICVH010000743.1 GCA_025935435.1 Burkholderiales bacterium | reverse complement strand
TTTTTCAGGACGCCGAAGGCGCGGATCACGCCGCGGCCCCACCGAAACCGATCGACACCGATCGGGAAGTTCTCGATCGACCGCTGCGTCTGTGCGCCCCACAGGTGAGTGGCGGGCACGCGTACTTCGCCGAGCGCGTCCTTTTCGACGCGGACGTCGTCGGTCGGCGCTTCGCGTGCCATGGCCAATGCTACTCCGCGGCGGCGGCAGGGCGGGCAGACGACCGCTTCGCTTTTCGCCCGGACGACGCCTGCAAACGCGACGGGCGCTTGCGTCCGGGGCGGGTGGTGTCCGGCGCAGGCCTTGGCACGAGCTTGCGCAATTCGACCAGGAGTGCCTGCTGCTTGGCATCGAGCGAAGGATCGGCGGCGAGCGAATCGAACATCCGATGCAGCTTTTCGCGATCGCCGGCATTGCGCACCAGCTTGCCGAGCGAGCGCTTGGCCTGCAGCGGTTCGAACTCGACGACCAGCGTCTCCTCGTGCAGCAGCCGTCGGAACTGCTGTTCATCGATATGGCGGAGGACGCCGGTTGGCGCGAGCAGGTCTCGCGTATGTGCCATCTGCGCGAGTCGCTGCTTGCCGCCGCCCGCCTTGACGACGAGGATACCCGTGCGAATGATCGCTTCCGGCAGTCCGCCGCGATCCATCTCGTCCAGCACCTGTCGCACCGCAGGTAACGCGCGCGGGTCGAAGCGCGTCTGCTTGCGAATCACGGCGCGCTGATCGGCCATCTGCAGCGACAGCATGTTGCCGTACACCTCGAAAAACGCTGCTTCGCTGGCAGCGTCGCGAACGTCGCGATAAAGGTCCAGCGTCGCGCTCACGTATTGCGAGACGAGCTGCTCCGCATGGCGCCCGAGGTTGTCGGCGGCGCGCGGGCGGCGATAGGCGCGGGCAATCGCCGCAGCCGGCGCAATCGCGGCGAGCATCGGGTTGCGATCCGACAGCCACCACCGCTGCACGCGCAACGGATGCCACTCGCGAAGGATTTTCGCGAGCCAGTCGGGCGCCGCCTCGCGCACGACCGGCCGCACCAGCAGCTCGTACGCGCGCTCGGTCAATTCGGACAACGCAGCGACCGCTTCGAACGGCTTCTCGTCGACGCGATCGAATTTCTGCAACCGCTTGAGATCCTCGAGCTTGCGTTCGTGAAGCGTGACGTCGTACTCGACGGTACCGTCGGCGGAGACCGTTTCGTTGATTTGCATGCCGTACAGGCCTGGCGGCAGCGCCTCGATCGATTTCAGCACCGACACGATCTGCGTGTGTTCCTTTTTCGCGACCTTGCCGGACACGAAGATGCCGAGATGGCCGATGTCCTCGTGGATCAGGCCGACGATCGTCTGGCCGTTGGCCTTGATCTCCTCGGTGCTCGAGTAGATGTCGCTGATCCAGTTGAACGCCTGCTGCGGCGGCGTGATGTTGTCGCCCATCGACGCGAACACGATGATCGGCTGCTTGATCGATTTCAGATCGAAGTAACGGCCCGGGCCGAGCCGCGCTTCACCCTGCGACAGCTTGTTGCCGATGAACAGGTTGTTGACGATCCAGCGAATTTCCTCCTCGTTCATCAGGTAGAAGCCGCCCCACCAACGCTCGAATTCGAGGAAGCGCGAC
>JAICVH010000736.1 GCA_025935435.1 Burkholderiales bacterium | reverse complement strand
TTGGCGTACGACGCATGGCGAGCGCGATGTGCTGGACGATGCGGCCGATGACGACGTTCGTGCGGTGACGCAGATGGCGAAGTCCGTCGCACGGGATTGCCACAAGATGCATGCGTACGTCCGGTTTCGCGAATTGCCCGCCACGCGAGGCGCCGGCGCGCACTTCGTTGCGTCGTATACGCCGGAACACCACATTCTCCACCGTGTGGCGCCGTTTTTCGTCAAGCGCTTCGGCACGATGGTCTGGACGATCGCCACACCCGACGGCGCTGCGCACTGGGACCGTGCACGCCTGTCGTTCTTGCCCGTAGATCCCGCGCTGACTCTCCCGACTTCGGACGACAGGGAAGCGCTGTGGCTCACGTACTACGAGAGCATCTTCAATCCCGCGCGCCTGAACGTGCGCGCAATGCAGCAGCACATGCCGCAGAAATACTGGTCGAATCTGCCCGAGGCCGCGCGAATTCCGGCGCTCATCGCGAATGCAAATCGCCGCGCGGGGCAAATGGTGGAAACGGTATTGGTGCGCGAGGTTCCGTTTCGCGGTCCACAACCGCCGCGTACTTCCGGGGCATTACGACCCGACAAGCTCGCGATCGACAACTGTCGACGCTGCGATTTGTGCGAACGCGCGACGCAGGGCGTCGCCGGTGAAGGGCCGACGCACGCGGCCGTGATGATCGTCGGTGAACAGCCGGGCGATGAAGAAGACCTGCAGGGAAGGCCGTTCGTGGGCCCGGCGGGAACCTTGCTGCGCGCAGCCATCGCGGAGGCGGGGCTCGCGATCGAGACGGTTTTTCTCACCAACGCCGTCAAGCACTTCGGCTGGGAGCCGCGCGGCAAGCGGCGCATCCACAAGACGCCTGCACAAAAGCATATTGCTGCGTGCAGCGTGTGGCTCGACGCGGAAATCTCGCGCGCGCGACCGACGGTGATTGTTGCGCTCGGTGCGACAGCCATCCAGGCGCTTCGCGGCGAGCGCTTGCGGGTTGGCGATGCGCGCAGCATGCAGATGACGCATCCATCCGGTGCACGGTTGATTGCGACCTATCATCCGTCGGCGGTGTTGCGGGCCCAGGACGACGGTGAGCGGGAACGGCTGCGCGCGCTGCTCGTGTCGGATCTGGCAAAGGCTCGCGAGCAGGGCCGCGAGTCGCACCGACAGGATCAAGTTACGCGCCGGACGCTTGCCTGAGGTCCCAATTTGGGACTATACAATTTGAAACGGAGGTTTCGCGGTCGGCGCAGCTCACCGACGACTCGTGTCGCGTTAGTAACACTACCGTGATGGAGGAGCCTGCAATGCGATTTGGCTTGATTGGTTTCGGCGCGTGGGGCAAGCACCACGCGCAATCCATCACGAGCTTGCCCGGGTTCACGCTCGCAGCCATTGCCTGTGGATCGGCAGAGAGCGTTCGCGCAGCGCAGTCGGCGTGTCCGGACTCGCGTGTTACCGACGACTGGCGTGAATTGCTCGCCATCGCCGACATCGATGTTGTGGACGTCGTCACGCCGAACCATTTGCATGCCGAAGTTGCCATTGCGGCTTTGCGTGCGGGCAAGGATGTTCTGGTGGAAAAGCCGATGGCGATCTCGATCGACGAATGCGATGCGCTGCTCGCCGCGGAACGCGAGACCGGTCGCCTCGTTTCGGTCGG
>JAICVH010000707.1 GCA_025935435.1 Burkholderiales bacterium | reverse complement strand
CGGCGCAAGCACGAGGCGATCCACGACCTTGCGCGCGACGACGTCCGGCGGCTGCAACTGGCCACCCGAATGGAATCCCTTGAACAAATCGACGCACGGCAGCACCGCCTTCGACTGCGACCGCGCGAAGGCCTGCATCGGCGTATCGATGATGCCCGGACGCAGCGTGAGCGCCGTGAAGTGCGGCGACCGGATTTCCGCCCCGAGCGAGCGCGTCAGCATCTCGAGGCCCGCCTTTGCCACGCAATACAGCGACTCGCCCGGGAGCGCTGACTGCGCCGCCCCGGACGACACGTTGATGATCCGGCGCTCGATCGGATCGGCGAAGGCCCGACAGAACAGATTGGCAAGCACGATCGGCGCAGTGAGATTGACGTCGATCGACGTGCCGATGCGCGCAGCATCGAGAGCGCCGAGCACACCGGCTGTTTCGATCGTGGCCGCGTTGTTGATCAGGCATACGGCATCCGGGGACCGGGCCGCGATGTCCTCGAACGGCGCGCGAAGCTGTTCGTCAATCGATGCGGGTTGCGCCAGATCACAGCGAACGAACGCGTAATCCGCGTGCTTGACATCCGGTGACGACTTGCGGCCGATCCCGAGCACGCGGATGCCGCGCGCGAGCAGGTCGACGACGAGCGCTTCGCCGAGACCGCGCGATACACCGGTGACGATCGCAACGCGCATCGGTCAACCCTTCCCGGCAAACGACATGAAAACGACGACGACGATGATGACGGCGATGACGATCAGCGCAATCTTCCACGGACTCTTCGGATATTCGCCGCGAACGGCACCGGTGACACCATTCATCACGCACTGGAAACGGCGCGCGCCGTACGTGTACGACAGCAGCCAGATGGGCGCGAGGACGTGCTTGAACGTCTGCTGCGAGTAGTCGGCGTGGACGACGAGATTCCGATACGTGTCGCCGGGCACCTCGCGCGCGCACATGGCCTGCAGCTTGGCGTCCATTGCGGCGCGCGCCCGCTGCGCGGCGCCGACGAGATCGATCTGATAGCGTTCGACGACCCACCCCGCGACGTAGCCCGCGTCGTATGGCTTGAGCTCGTCGGTGGGAAACGGTTCGATGCCGCGCACGAGGGCCGGCTGTACACCGACCGACGCGCACACCAGGTCGTCGTCGAAAAAATGCGACACATGCCCCGCCGCCGGCTGCCACCGAATGCGCTGCACCTGGCGCGTTCGCGTCTGGCCGTTGACGACGTAGGTTTCGGTTTCGTAGTAATAATGACCGGCGTCGGCGGTCCAGTCGGCTTCGACGGCGGCGTCGAACGTCCAGTACGGCAGATAAACGCCGCGGACGGTGTCGGTCAGCGCGCGGCGCTTGAGCGCGCCCGGTGCGAGCCACAGCCGGCCGTACCACGCGCGAATACCGTCGCGAGCGTCAGTCTCGGAGCGGCGAAACGGCAACACGCTCTCCGGCCGGAACGCCGGCTTCGTTTCCTCGTACGGCACGAGCTGCGCGGAACCGCAGAACGTGCAGGTCTGCGCCTGCCGTGACGGATCGAGCACCGAGATCGCGTTGCAGCTTTGGCAACGCACCTGGCGTGCATCGGCGCGCCAGCCGCGTGCCGCATCGGGAATGCCCCGAAGCGCCGTGACGAGATCGTGTTCGACGATGGCGCCGTCGGCTGCGAGTCGAGCCGGCGATTCGGTGCCGCAGAACGGGCATACGAGCTTGCCCTTGCCGGGATTCCAGACCGCTTCGCCGCCGCAGGCCGGACACGCGAACT
>JAICVH010000526.1 GCA_025935435.1 Burkholderiales bacterium | reverse complement strand
ATGGAGCGTGAGTGGCTGCCGATCTACAAGCTCGACTGGCGCACCCACCGGCGGCTCTCGTTTCGACTCGACGACAAGCATCCGGTTGGCGCTTCGCATCATCAGAAGGTCATTGTCGTCGATGACGCGGTGGCATTCGTCAGCGGCTACGATCTGACGCGTTGTCGCTGGGACACGAGCGAACATGCCCCGCACGACCCGCGCCGGGTCGACCATCGCGGTGACGCGTACCCGCCCTTTCACGACGTGGGGATGGCTGTCGCTGGCGATTGCGCGCGCGCACTGGGCGATCTTGCGCGGGCGCGCTGGCTGCGCGCAACGGGTGAGGAACCCAAGCGTGCACCTGCGTCAGCGGTGGAAACCGCGTGGCCGGAGGACGTCGCGATCGACGCCACCGACATCGACGTCGCAATCTCGCGCACCGAGCCCGCATACAACGGCGCCGCCGGCGTCGCCGAGGTGCGTGCGCTGCATCTCGACGCAATTGCAGCCGCGCGGCACAACCTGTTCGCCGAAAATCAGTACTTCACGTCACGCACGGTGTCGGACGCCTTCGCGCGCCGGCTGCAGGAGGAAGACGCGCCTGAAATCGCCGTGCTCTCGCCATACACACAAAGCGGCTGGCTCGAGATTTCCACGATGGGCGTGCTGCGGGCGCGCATCCATCGCAAACTGCGCGCGGCTGATCGCCACGACCGCTACCGCCTGTATTGTCCGATGCTGCCCTGGCTCGGCGACAGCGATGGCTGTCTCAACATCCACAGCAAGGTGCTGATCATCGACGATGCATTGTTGACCGTCGGCTCGTCGAACCTGTCGGATCGCTCGCTTGCGATCGACACCGAATGCAACCTTGCGATCGAAGCGCGAGGTGACCCGCGGTTGCGCGAGCTCATTGCCGGATTTCGCAATCGTCTGCTCGCCGAGCACCTCGGTTGCTCGGCGGAAGACGTGGCGCACGCGCTCGCACGCGACGGCAGCATCCATCGTGCGATCGATGGATTGCGTCGCGAAGGCGCCCGGTCGCTCCTTGCCGTCGAACCCAAATTCGATCCGGCGCTCGATGCCGTCGTGCCCGATCGACACGTATTCGATCCCGAGCAGCCACTCGATCCGGACACGATCGTCGCCGATCTCGTGCCGCAGGACGAGACACGCATCAATGCCCGAGCGCGACTGATCGGTGTCGCGGTCGGCGTCATCACGCTGGCCGGCATGGCGCTCGCCTGGCGTTTCACACCGCTTGGGGAATGGCTCGCCTTCGATCGACTGATCGAGTTCGGCGTTGCGTTGCGTGAGCACGAATGGGCACCGTTCGTGGTGATTCTCGCGTTCGTCGGCGGAGGCCTCGTCGCATTTCCGCTGCTGGTGCTGATCGCGGCAACCGCCCTCGTGTTCGGGCCGGTGCTCGGTTCGGTCTATGCGCTGTTCGGCGCGGTCGTGAGCGCCGCGCTGACGTTCGCGATTGGACGGCGGCTGGGCCGCGAAACGGTGCGCAAGCTTGCAGGTACGCGGGTCAACGACCTGTCGCGCCGGCTCGCGCGACGGGGGCTGATCGCTGTCGCTTTCGTGCGCATGCTGCCGATTGCCCCGTTTTCGGTCGTCAACGTCGTCGCGGGAGCGTCGCACATTCGCTGGAGCGATTTCCTGCTCGGCACGGTGATCGGGCTGCTGCCAGGCATCGCGACGATGACGTTCTTCGTCAATCGCGCGATCGCTGCAGTTCGCGATCCGGGTGCCGGCACGTTCGCGCTGCTGGTCATTGCGGCGGCGCTGATCGTCGTGCTCGTCTGGGCATTGCGGCGCAAGCTCGATGCACGCGCCCCGTCGACCCCCGAGCCGACTCGCCTCGCACATGGCAGTTGAGGCGCCGGTCGCCGCGAAGTCGACACGCCACCGGGCGACGACCCGGGCACTGACCGTCGCGACGTGGAACATCCACGGCGCGATCGGCGTGGATCGTCGCTATGCGCCGGCGCGCGTCGTCGGCGTGCTGCGCGAAATCGACGCCGACATTGTTGCGCTGCAGGAGGTGGCGTCCGAGCAGGCGCACGAGAATTTCCTGCGCGATCTCGAACGAGAAACGGGATTCCACGTTGCGGCCGGCCTGCTGCGCCAGCGGCGCGGCGAGGACTTCGGCAATGCGCTGCTGTCGCGGTACCCTGTGCAAAGCGTCGAGCACCTCGATCTCACCGTCGATCACTACGAGCCGCGCGGGGCGATCGACGTGTGCATCGACATCGGCATCGTGTCGCCGCTTCGCGTCATCGCCACGCATCTCGGGCTGCGTCCGGGTGAGCGGCGCGAACAGGTACGGCGCATCATTGCGGCGGTCGAGCGCGACAGTCCGCATCCGACGCTGTTGATGGGCGATCTGAACGAGTGGTTTCTGTGGGGGCGACCGCTACGCTGGCTGCACGCACACTTCAACGAGATTCCGCCCGCTCCACCGACGTTCCCCGCGCGGCGGCCGGTGTTTGCGCTGGACCGGATCTGGGTGTCGCCGACCGGCTGCGTGCAACGTCTCGTGCGCCATTCGAGCTCGCTCGCGCGCGTAGCCTCCGATCATTTGCCGCTCGTCGCGGATATCGTCATTTGACGCATTGGCTAGGCGTATCCGTCGGCATCGCCGCAGCCATCGCGGTGATGCCGGCGACCGAAGCGTTCGATCTGCAGGGTCATCGCGGCGCGCGCGGCCT
>JAICVH010000031.1 GCA_025935435.1 Burkholderiales bacterium | reverse complement strand
CGCGGTACCGACGAGCCACGGCATGAACGACGCATTCTCGACCGGATCCCAGAACCACCAGCCGCCCCAACCCAGTTCGTAATACGCCCACGCGCTGCCCATCATGATGCCGACGGTCAGGAACGACCACGCAACCGTCGTCCACGGCCGCGACCATCGCGCCCACGCCGCGTCGAGCCTTCCGCCGATCAACGCCGCCAGCGCGAATGCGAATGCCACCGAGAAGCCGACGTAGCCCATGTAGAGCATCGGCGGATGCACGACCATCCCGGGATCCTGCAGCAACGGATTGAGATCGCGTCCTTCCGGCGCCGGTGGCGACAGGCGCGCGAACGGATTCGACGTCGCGAGCAGGAACAGCAGGAAGCCGACGGCGACGAGTCCCATCACCGCGAGCACGCGAGCGCGCAGCGTCATCGGCAGATGGCGCGAAAAGAACGTGACCGCGGCCCCCCAGCCGGCGAGCATCAGTGACCACAACAGCAGCGAACCCTCGTGCGAGCCCCAGCTCGCCGCGAAGCGGTAATGCGCAGGCAGCTGCGAGTTCGAATGCAATGCGACGTTCTCGACGGAAAAATCGCTCGTCACGAACGCGTACGCGAGGCAGCC
Organism: Burkholderiales bacterium; assembly: GCA_025935435.1. Taxonomy (GTDB): domain Bacteria; phylum Pseudomonadota; class Gammaproteobacteria; order Burkholderiales; family Casimicrobiaceae; genus VBCG01. The sequence goes on along the minus strand of JAICVH010000031.1, from coordinate 11,203 downwards.
GAATGCCACCGCGACAAGCGCGAACTGTGCGCGTGCCGCCGGAACCGCGACTGCCATCAATGCGCCATCGCGCCGAGCGGCACCGAGCATCGGCACGATGCCCTGCACGAGCGCGACGAGCAGCGCAACGATCAGCGCGAAATGACCAATCTCGGGAACCATCTAGCGCTTCGTCTCCTGCAGGCTCGGCAGCGACATTGCCGACTTGCGTTGCGCCTGGTCGATCGCGTCCTTCGCCTCGGGCGGCATGTAGTTCTCGTCGTGCTTCGCCAGCACCTCGGTCGCGTGAAACGATCCGTCGGAACCGAGCCGACCTTGTGCCACGACGCCCTTGCCTTCCTTGAAGAGATCGGGAAGGAGGCCTGTATACGTCACCGGAATCGACTGTGCAGTGTCGGTCACGCGGAATTGCACGGTCAGCGAGTTCGACTCGCGCTTCAGACTGCCAGGCTCGACGAGGCCGCCGATGCGAAACGCGCGCGCCTGCGGCGCTTCCTTCGCCGCGACCTGCGACGGCGTGAAGAAGAACACGAGGTTCGACTGGAAGGCGTTCAGCACCAGCGCCACGGCGACACCGAGCGCGACCAATCCGGCACCGATCCACGCGAAACGGCGATGACGCGCCTTCATCGATGGCCTCGCGCGCCGAGCATCGAAGCGGGCGGCAGATGATCGACCGACATCCGCAGTTCGTCGAACGCGCGCTTGCGCCGTGCGCGCACGCCAGCAATCTCGACGATGATCGCAAGTGCGAACGCGCCGTACGACATCCAGACGTACCACGCATAGCCGCCCATGGCGAAGAACTCGGTCATGCCTGTGGGGTCGCGATCAGCGACTGGAGCCAGCCCGCGCCGCGCTCGCGCTCGACGATGATGGCTTGCACGCGCGCAAGCGACACGGCGATCGTGTAGCACCAGGCTGCCGCGGTCATGACGAGCATGCCCGCGAGCATCGTCATCGCCATCTTCGGCGCGACCGTCAGGCTGATCGACGAGCCCTGGTGCAGCGTGTTCCACCATTGAACCGAAAAGTAGATGATCGGCACGTTGATCGCGCCGACGAGCGCGAGCAAGGCGCATGCGCGGTCGGCGCGTCGCGGATCCTCGATCGCATTGCGAAGCGCAATGACGCCGAGGTACAGGAACAGCAGGATCAAGGTCGACGTCATCCGCGCGTCCCATGCCCAATACGTGCCCCACGTCGGACGCCCCCAGAAGGCGCCCGTCCACAGCGCGAGCCCGGCCATCAATGCTCCGGTCGGCGCGAGCGCCTGCGCCATCATTGCGGACAGCCGCGTGTTGAAGGCGAGGGCGAACGCGCTCCATCCGGCCATGACGAGGTAAATGAACATCGCCATCCACGCTGCGGGAACGTGGACGTAAATGATCCGATACGCGTCACCCTGGGTCGCGTCCGTCGGCGCAACGACGAGCGCGATGAACAGGCCGGCGCCGGCCAGAAGCGCAGCCAGCACACTGCACGCGTACGACACGCTTCCCGCGAGCGGGTAGAAGGAAACGGGCGACGAGAAGCGGTACCAGTTGATCAGCATCGAAGGACTGCAATTTTACCCTGCGGCCCCTCTCGTCCTCTGCGTGAGCCGGTGCGTTCGACGTCGTGAACGCGCGCAACATGCGACGCGAGCGTGCATCGAATCGGCGCAAAAGACATTGCGCGAACGCAAGAAAGCGGCGGATTATCGCGGTTCCAACGGCGGAGCCAAGCACCCGTGACGAGCACCCGCGATCCCGACGAGCGCTGCGAGCACTTTGCGTCGGTGGGTGATCCACCGCCCACGCCGAAAGGTTGCGCCGAATGCATGGCGCTCGGCGAGAAATGGATTGCGCTCCGCGTGTGCCTGACCTGCGGTCACGTCGGCTGTTGCGAGGATTCGCCGCACGCGCACGCGCTGGCGCACTTTGCCGCCACGGCGCATCCGATCATCCGCCCGCTGCGGCGGACCGAGCGGTGGACGTGGTGCTACGTGCACCATCGCTATTACGCGGCCCTCGCCCCCGCCGAAACCGCTGGCGACGACGACACGTCGCGCGTCGCCCGGTGGCTCAAACGCTGGGTCGGCGGACGCGAAAGCTAATTGCTCAACCCGGCTTGACGAAGCGCAGCACGAACTTGTCCGTCGGCACCTTCGGCTGTCCCGACGAGTCGTCGCGCGCATCGGCGGGGTTGCGCAGGAAATCGCCTTGCGCATCGAGCACGAAGCCGGCTTTCTGCACTTCATCGCGCACGACCGCCTCGTCGATCCGATGCAGCGTTCGGCCTTCGGTGATGCCGGTTCCGGGGCGCCCCGAATGGTCGACGATCACGTAGCGCCCGCCCGGCTTCAGCGCTGCAAAGATCCGCGCATTCATTTTGGCGCGATCGACGGGCAGGTACGAAATGTCGTGGTAGTTCAGTACCAGCGTCACCAGATCGAGCTTGGGTGCATCGTCGGGAACGAGGTCCTCGAACGGGCGCGTCACCAACACGAGATTCGGCTGCGGATGATCGGCAAGCCGTTTGGTGAGTGTTTCGCCGGGCCGCGGCGTCTGCGCATAGACGGTTCCGCTCGGCCCTACCGCGAGCGCCAGCAACTGCGACGTATAGCCTCCGCCCGCCGAAACATCGAGGACGCGCATGCCGGGTCGCACGCCGACGAACGCCAGGAAATCGACGGGTTTGCGCGCCCCGTCGGTCTTGCGATCCTGGTCGGTTCGGATCGGACTTGCGACGACCCGTTCGGCGGCTGCGCGCTGCTCCTGCGGTGAAGTCATCGTTGCGCAACCCGACGCCAGCAGCGTCATCAGCGTTGCGAAAAATGCGAAAGCTATCGAATGTCTGACCATGTCGGAACTCTCCAGGGTGTCAATCCAGCGCGATTCTCACCGCTGCTGAAACCGCGAACGGAACCGCGACGAGGGCGAGCAACAGTCCCGCCGCGAGCAGCGACAGATGCGGCGATGCCGAAACGCCGGCACGCACCGCGTCGACCGCGCCGGCCCCGAAGATCAGCACCGGCGCATACAGCGGGAGCACGAGCAGGGCGAGCAGGCTGCCGCCCCCGCGCGCACCGAGCGTCAATGCAGCGCCGATCGCACCCAGCAACGAGAGGATCGGCGTGCCGAGCAGCAACGACATGCTGAGCGTAGCGAGCACGTCCGGTTCGAGCGCGTACTGCACGCCGAGCAGGGGCGCGAGCAACGCCACCGGCATTCCGGTCGTCAGCCAATGCGCGGCCATTTTTCCGCACATCAGCGACGCGAGCGGACGTGGCGACAGCGCGATCTGTTCGAGCGTGCCATCGGCGAAATCGGAAGCAAAGAGCCTCGGCAGCGAGAGCAGCGACGCGAGGAGCGCCGTGGTCCACAGCACGCCGGGTCCGATCGCCGCGAGCAGTTCACGCGATGGTGACGCCGCCAGCGGGAACAGCGATACGACGATGACGTAGAACAGCAGCTGTACGCCGAGCTCGCCCCTGGATCGAAGCGCGATGCGAACGTCGCGGCGCAGTGCCCAGCCGAACGCGGCGAGCACCGACACTCGCGCATCGTCATCGGCGTCGACGCGCTGCAAAACGGTGCTCATTGCGCAGGACCGCCGAGCGCGAACACGCGCTCGCGGGCGATCTGCAACGGCTGATGGGATGCCGCGACGCACACGCCGCCGCCGTCGAGATGCGCACCGAGCAGCCGGCGCAGCAGGTCCGTTGCCTCGGCATCGAGTGCCGTCAAGGGTTCGTCGAGGATCCACAGCGGACGCCGGATCAATTGCAGGCGCGCGAGACCGATGCGCCGTCGCTGTCCTTGCGACAGCAAGCGCACCGGCAGGCTTCGCCTGCGTTCCAGCGCAACGCACGCGAGCGCGTGCTCGACGTCCCGAGCATCCGGCGGCCGATCGTCGAGCGCGATCCAGCAGGCGAGATTTTCCCCGGCCGTCAGTTCATCCTTCAGCGCGGGAAGATGTCCGTTGAATGCGACGGCGCCGCGCAACGCGAGGTCGAACGGCCGCACCGCGCGCTGATTCCAGTGAATCTCACCCGCGGCTGGCGCGGTCAGTCCGGCCAGCATCCGCAGCAACGTGGTCTTGCCGCTGCCGTTCGGTCCGCTGATGACGAGCGCCTGGCCGCGGGCTACGGTGAACCCGATATCCTCGAACAGCGTTACATGACCGCGCCGCGCTGCCAGGCCGCGTGCGGTCAGTTCGCTCGGCGCGTGCATGCCGCTTGCGCGTCAGCGCACGACGTCGTCGATGACGATCGACACGCCGCGCGAGCCGGGCTTGATCGCTCCGCTCTTGCCGACGAGGTCGCCGGCCGCGGGCGTCGCGTTGCCTGAGTTCGAGATGCGCGCTTCCACGATGACCTGGTCGGCGCTCGACAACTTCGTTGACGGTGTCATCGCCATCGAGTCGTCGAGCCGGAATTCGCGCGGCCATTCGCCGGTCGTCGTACGCGTGATCGCCAGCGGCATCCTTGAGCCCGCGGCCGCACGCGCATAGATGAACAGCGTGTTGCCGGCAATCGCGCGCTCGCGCAATTTTGCGTCGAGCGTGACGGTGCCGGTGATGGCCGAAGCTACGGCGATGTTGTCGGTGCTTGGAGCGTTCGGCCCCGGCGCTGCCGAGCTCGAGGCACCGTGCTTCGCAGTCTCGGCCTCCGCGATCATCGCGCCGACTTCCTTGGCTTCGTCGCTGCCCGGTGGAAATTGTGCCTGGAGCTTGCGCCACCCGGCGATCGCCTGGTCGAAATCGTTGCGATAGAACGCGGCCGACGCCGCCAGCGCCAACGCTTTCGGATGATTCGGATCGAGCGTCAGTGCGCGTGCGACGAGGCGGGTCGGTTCGCCCTCGAGCGATTGCTGCTTCATCGCGAGTGCATCGGCCCAGTCGGCAAGCAACGATGCGTCCTCGGCGCCGCGCGTCGCCGCCTGCGTGAACGCCGCGATCGATTCGTCGTAGCGTCCCATGGCCGAATACGCGCGCGCCAGAAGTCGCCAACCGGTCGGATCGTCCGGGTGTTCCTTCATGCGCACGGCGAGGCTCTCGACCATTGCGACGACCTCTTCCTGCGACTTCGGCGCACGCGCGTCGGCGGTCGTGGTTCCGCGCAATGCGTCGGGCGCACCGAAAGCCGCGTACAGCGCGAGCGCGGTGACGGGCAACGCGGCGGCCACGATGAGTGCCGCTACGAACGATGATCGCGTCGATGCAGCTTGCGCGGGCGGCGGCTGCTGGGCAAGCTCCGCGCCGAGCCGCGACGAAAGCTCGTCGAGTCCGCGGTCGCGCTCATCGCGCGTGATCGCGCCTGCGGCCCAGTCGGCGTCGAGTTGCCGCTTTTGATCACGGTAAAGATCGGTCGTCGCGGCGTCTTCCGCCTCGACGCGAGCACCGCTTCGCTGACGCAGCAACGGCCACACGAGCGCCGCGACGGTCGCGACCAACATCAGCAGCGCGACGAGCCAGAAGGCGGGGGCGGGCGGCATCGGGGAAGGCTATCATGGACGTTCACACGTATTTTCTCAGCGCGGGGCCGGACATGTCGGAACACGATCAGAACATACGCGACGATTCGCTGGCGTATCACCGCCGTCCGCCTCCCGGGAAGATCTCGCTCGCGCCCACGAAGCAGCTCACGAACCAGCGCGATCTCGCGCTCGCCTATTCGCCTGGGGTGGCTGCGGCGTGCGATGAGATCGTTCGCGACCCGAAGGAGGTGTCGTCGCTGACCGCGCGCGGCAACCTCGTCGGAGTCGTCACCAACGGCACCGCAGTCCTCGGCCTGGGCTCGATCGGACCGCTGGCCGCCAAGCCCGTCATGGAGGGCAAGGCGGTGCTGTTCAAGAAATTCGCGGGCCTCGATTGCTTCGACATCGAAATCGCCGAACGCGACCCCGACAAGCTTGTCGACATGATCTGCGCGCTCGAGCCGACGTTCGGCGGCATCAACCTCGAGGACATCAAGGCTCCGGAGTGCTTCTACATCGAGCGCAAGTGCCGCGAGCGAATGAAGATTCCGGTCTTCCACGACGACCAGCACGGGACGGCGATCATCGTCGGCGCTGCAGTGCTGAACGGTTTGCGCGTCGTGGGCAAGGCGTTTGCAGACGTGAAGCTCGTCTGTTCCGGTGCAGGTGCTGCCGCGCTCGCGTGCCTCGATCTGCTGGTCGATCTCGGCATTCGCCGCGAGAACATCTTCGTCTCCGACATCAAGGGCGTCGTCTACAAGGGGCGCACCGAGGAGATGGACGACAACAAGGCGCGTTATGCGCAGCCGACATCGGCGCGCAAGCTGTCCGACATCCTTCCCGGCGCGGATATCTTCCTCGGTCTTTCCGCCGCCCGCGTTCTGAAGCCCGAATGGCTCGCGATGATGGCCGACAAGCCGCTGATCCTGGCGCTTGCCAATCCCGAGCCGGAAATCATGCCGGACATCGCGAAGGCTGCGCGACCCGACGCGATCATCGCGACGGGCCGTTCGGACTTTCCGAACCAGGTCAACAACGTGTTGTGCTTTCCGTTCATCTTTCGCGGCGCGCTCGACGTCGGCGCCACGTCGATCAACGAGGCGATGAAACTGGCCTGCGTGCGTGCGCTCGCCGACCTCGCGATGGTCGAGCAGTCGGACATCGTCGCGAGTGCGTACAACCTGCAGGAGAACCTGCGCTTCGGCCCCGAATACCTGATCCCGAAGCCGTTCGATCCACGGCTCATCGTCATGATTGCGCCGGCGGTCGCCAAGGCCGCCATGGACTCCGGTGTCGCGACGCGACCGATCGAGGATTTCGACGCTTATCGCGCGCGCCTGACGAACTTCGTCTATCACTCGGGCCTGCTGATGAAGCCGCTCTTCACCGCGGCGAAAAAGGACCCGCGACGTATCGTCTATGCCGAAGGCGAAGACGAGCGTGTGCTGCGCGCCGTGCAGGTCATCGTCGACGAGAAGCTCGCCTACCCGATCCTCGTGGGTCGCCCGGCCGTGCTCGAGCGCAGAGTCGAGCGCTTTGGTTTGCGCCTCAAGCCGAACGTCGATTTTCAGGTGATCAATCCGGATCAGGACGATCGCTACCGCGACTACTGGACTAATTACTACGAGCTTACGCAGCGCAAGGGCGTGTCGCAACCGTATGCGCAGATCGAAATGCGGCGACGCCACACGCTGATCGGCGCGATGATGATCCACCGCGGCGACGCGGACGGCATGGTGTGCGGGACGTTCGGCACGCATGGGCTGCACCTGCACTACATCGACGAGGTGCTAGGGCGTCGCGCGGGCGTCAATGTCTACGCGGCGATGAACGCGGTGCTGCTTCCGTCGCGGACCGTGTTCATCGCCGACACGTACGTCAATGCGGACCCGACCGCTGAACAGATCGCCGAGATCGCCGTGCTATGCGCCGAGGAGATGCGCCGCTTCGGCATCACGCCCAAGGCGGCACTGCTGTCGCATTCGTCGTTCGGAACGAGCAAGAACCCGTCGGCGCAAAAGATGCGTGATGCCCTGGGACTCATCAACGCACGTGCGCCTGATCTGGAGGTCGAAGGGGAAATGCACGGCGACGCGGCATTGAGCGAAACGGTACGCCGAGCGGCGTTCCCGAACTCGCGGCTCAATGGTGATGCGAACCTGCTGATCATGCCGACACTCGATGCGGCAAACATTTCGTTCAACCTGCTGAAGGTTGCTTCCGGCGGCGGCGTGACGATGGGACCGGTGTTGCTCGGATGCGCGAAGCCCGTCCATATCCTGACACCGTCGGCCACGGTGCGACGCATCGTCAACATGACGGCGCTGACGGTCGTCGATTGCGCGATCGAGCGCCAGGCTCAGTTGCCGTACTAGCCTGAAAACGCGTCGATGCACGACCCGGTGACGGACCGCATTCAGGCGGCGGACGACGACGAACAGCACGCGCTGTGGCAGCGCCTCGCACGCGAACGCGTCGCGATGCTCAGTACGCGTGATGCCGACGGAACGCTAACCACGCGGCCGGTCATGCCGGTAAAGGTCGATGCCGACGGCCACGTGTGGCTTTACACCGCGCTCGGGGGTGGCATCGCGGGCGACGTACGCCGCGATGCGCGCGTGCATCTCGTGTTCATGAATCAATCCGACGAACTCTACGTCGCGTTGAGCGGCGAGGCGCGCGTCGTGCACGACCCCCAACGTGCGCGCGATCTATGGTCGCCGTCAGCCGGTGTGTGGTATCCGGGTGGCCCCGATGATTCCAATCTCGGTCTCGTCGATATTCACGTCCATCGCGGCGACTACTGGGACATGAAGAACGCCGGCCTGGTGCGCTTTTTCAAGCTCGCCACCGCGTCGGCACTGGGCTTGCGGCCGGACGACGTCGCGACGCACCGACGATTCACGAAGTGAAGACCGTTATGCTCAGCTGCGGCTCGGGATGAGACAGGTCGGTAAGGGGAACGAAATCCGCGCTGTGGCGAACCGAGGCCGATCCGCCGTGTTGTATTCAATTCGGCGTTGGCGGCGGCTTCAGACGACCTCGATTCCAACGGCACGCGCCGCCTTTGCGAGGCGGCGGTCGAAGCTCGCGAGCGGCCCGCCCGTCCGCGTAGCCAATTCCAGATATGTCGCGTCGTACGCCGTCAAATCGTGCTGCCGACCGACTGACATCACCGAATCGGTTCTTGCGTCAGGCGCAGCGCTATCGAAGGAAATGGGCAAGCGGCCGAGTGCCGTCAGATATGCCGCCGATTGCGCCGGCTTGACGACTCTGCGTCGTTCGCCCACCAACAGGGCATTCAATACCTCGGACTGCCACAACGGAGGAACGATCGCGGCGTCCTGTTCCAGCGATTCGAGCACCACGAGCGAGCGTGCCTGCTCGGCGGCGGTTTCGCGCTCGAACAGCCAGGAAAGCGCCATCGACGCATCGAGCACGAGCATTCAGCGCCGTCCTTCTTCGATCAGGAGGCGAAGCGCGCGCGTCGATACTCCTGAAATCTTCGATAAATTCTTCATGCCGGAAATGGCCTGCCGCGCGCTCGGCATTGCATCGCCGCACACAGGTCGCAATTCGGCAACCGGAACGCCACGATTGGTGATGATAAATCGCTCGCCGGCCTCCACGCGTCGGAGGATTTCCGGAAGCTTGCTCTTCGCCTCGTATGCGCCGATTTCGCCGTGCGATTTCGCCATCCCAATTGCTCCAACTAGTCTATATGCTGGTCTATTCTAAGGCTCGTGCCCCCGCCTGGCAAGCGCGTAGGTGGAGCGCGCTTCCAGCGCATAGGCGCGCCGCCGTGGCTCTGTCCAAAAGCCGTCAAGCGTGAATAACTCGATGTCGCTGATGGTTGACGTCGTCTCCGACGTCGTGTGTCCGTGGTGTTTCATCGGCAAACGCAAACTCGAGCAGGCGCTCGCGGAGCTCGCGCGCGCGGAACCGTCGGTCCACGTCACGGTGCGCTGGCATCCGTTTCAGTTGAATCCGGATCTTCCGGTCGAGGGGCTGTCCCGGCAGACGTACGTCGCGCGGAAGTTTGGCGGGATCGAGCGCGCGGCCGAGATCTACGCGCGAGTCGCGCGCGCCGGCGAAGCCGTCGGCATTCCGTTCGCCTTCGATCGCATCGTCGTGCAACCGAACACGGTCGATGCGCATCGGCTCGTCGCATGGGCACAACAGCAAGGCGACGCCGGCGCCTTGGTCGAACGGCTCTTTGCCGCTTTTTTCCTCGAAGGCCGCCCGATCGGCCAAGCCGAGGAACTCGTCCGGTTGGCGGTCGACTGCGGCTGGCCCGAAGAGGACGCCCGCACGATGCTGGCATCCGATGCGCTGCGCGACGTGGTCGCGAGCGAAAGCAACGAAGCGATCGACGCCGGAATCCAGGGCGTCCCATGCTTCATTTTCAACGGCAGCATCGCCGTGTCCGGCGCTCAGGATCCGCAAACGCTGTTGCGGGCCATACACGCAACGCGCGCCGCCGCCTGAATAAATGAAAAAACGCACGCAGAATTTTCTCGAGCGCCTGGGTCCCGGTCTCATCACCGGTGCGGCCGATGACGATCCGAGCGGCATCGCGACCTACTCGCAGGCAGGTGCGCAGTTCGGCCTGGCCATGCTGTGGAGCGTGTTCCTGACCACGCCGCTGATGGTCGGGATCCAGATCGTCAGCGCGCGCATCGGCCGCGTGACCGGGCAGGGGATTGCACGGAACATCCGCGATCATTACCCGCGCCCGTTGTTGTGGTTCATCGTCTCGGCGCTGCTGATCGCGAACACGATCAACATCGCTGCCGATCTCGGTGCGATGGGCGAGGCATTGCAACTCGTCATGCCGGGAGGGCCGGCGCATGGTCACGCGCTGTTCTTCGGCGTGCTTGCGGTGCTGATGCAGCTGTTCATTCCGTATCGCTACCTCGCGCCGATCCTCAAGTGGCTGACGCTGTCGCTCTTCGCATACGTCGGCGTTCTCCTCGCCGTCGATATTCCGTGGGCGAAGCTGATTGCCGCGACACTGATCCCGCCGCTCGAATTGACGCGCGATTACCTGATGCTGCTCGTCGCAGTGCTCGGCACGACGATCAGCCCCTATCTCTTCTTCTGGCAGGCATCCCAGGAGGTCGAGGAACAGCGTGCGACCGATGGCGACGAGCCGCTGCGCAGTTCGTCGAAAGGTGCGCGACTTCAATTGCGGCGGATCAAGATCGACACGTGGCTCGGAATGATCTTTTCGAATGCAATCGCGTTCACGATCATGCTGACGACCGCGGTCACGCTGCACGATGCCGGCATCACCAATATCGAGTCGTCGACGCAGGCGGCGCAGGCGCTGCGGCCGATCGCCGGCGACTTTGCTTTCACGCTGTTCGCCGCGGGCATCATCGGTACCGGCCTGCTCGCGATTCCCGTCCTCGCGGGCTCGGCGGCCTACGCGGTCGCCGAAGCGATGAAATGGCCGATCGGCCTCGGGCGCGAACCGCTGGAGGCGAAAGGCTTCTACAGCATCATTACGCTCGCGACGTTGCTCGGCGCCGGCATCGATTTTACCGACATCGATCCGATCCGGGCGCTGATCTGGGCGGCGATGCTGAACGGCGTGATCGCCGTACCGATCATGGCGCTGATGATGCGGATGGCGAGTCGGCAGGACATCATGGGTCCGTTCGTCAGCACCGCGCGCTTGCAGCGGCTCGGCTGGTTTGCAACGACGTTGATGGCGCTCGCCGTCATCGCGATGCTCG
>JAICVH010000573.1 GCA_025935435.1 Burkholderiales bacterium | reverse complement strand
CCACGCTACCGCGTCGTCGATGCGTCGACCGACTGGATGCGAGTGGTCGCCGAGCTCGGGCTTCCGCTCATCGTCAAACCGGCGCGCGAGGGATCGACGATCGGCATCAGCAAGGTGACGACGGTCGATCACGACGAGATGTGGCTGGCGTACGAGGTCGCGGCACGGCACGACACGCTCGTACTCGTGGAGGAGTTCGTCAAAGGCGTCGAACTGACCGCGTCGATCGTCAACGGCCGTGCGCTGCCGCTCATCCGCATCGAAGCGCCGCAAGGCAATTACGACTACCACAACAAGTACTTCTCCGACGAGACCAAATACTTCTGCCCGAGCGGGCTGCCCGATGCGCAGGAAGCGGACATTCGCGCACAGGCGCTCGCCGCCTTCGACGTGGTGGGCTGCACCGGGTGGGGCCGCCTGGACTTGATCCTGCGCGACGATGGCAGCTTCTCGTTCCTCGAAGTGAACACGTCACCGGGCATGACCGGTCACAGCCTCGTGCCGATGGCGGCGAAGCAGGCGGGAACGTCTTTCAGCGAGCTTTGCGTCGAAATCCTGCGGGGCGCGCATGTGGGATGACGCACGCCAGTTGAACGCGATCGCCGTCACGTTGACGATCATTGCAAGCACCTTTCTCGCGTGGGCGCTCGTCGGGTGGACGACGCGGCTGCCGGTGTTCGGGTATCGCGATGTCGTGGTGACGACGCCCCTCGCGCGCACCAGCGGCCCGCATCTCGAAGCGGTGATCCGCAGCGAACTGCGCGGGACCTTTTTCACGATGGACCTTGACGCCGCGCGCGCATCGCTTGGCCGCGTGCCGTGGGTGCGCGGCGTTGCGCTACGCCGCCAGTGGCCCCGGCGCCTCGAAATCGAAGTCGATGAGCACGAACCGCTCGCGCGCTGGAACGAACGCGCGCTCGTGAACACGCGCGGCGAGGTGTTCCTCGCCAACTATGCGGCCGAGCTGCCCGAATTCACGGGGCCCGAGGGCCAGGCGGCGCTGATGACCGAACGCTATCGCGAGTGGGGAACGCTGCTGGCGCCACTCGCCTTGCATGTGCAAGGGCTCAACCTTTCGGCGCGCGGTGGCTGGCAGTTGCGCGCCGCAGACGACCGCGGCCCGTTGACGCTCGACGTCGGCCGCGACGATATCGCCGGGCGGCTCAGCCGCTTCGTAGGTGTCTATGCGCGAACGATCGCCGTGCTCGCGCGCACGGGCAAGCGCGTCGACCACGTGGATCTCCGCTATCGCAACGGTTTCGCTGCGCGGATGCCCGGGTTCCGCGAAAAGGCCCAACGCAAGACGTGACAGGGAAATCGTGAAGGACAACGACAATCTGATCGTCGGACTCGACATCGGCACCTCGAAGATCGTCGCGATCGTCGCTGAAGTGCTGCCCGACGGCGGACTCAACGTCGTCGGATTGGGGACGCAGCCGTCGCGCGGTCTCAAGAAGGGCGTCGTTGTCAACATCGAGGCGACGATGGGATCGATCCAGCGCGTGCTCGAAGAAGCCGAGCTGATGGCGGATTGTCGGATCAGCGAGGTCTATACCGGCGTCGCGGGCAGCCACATCCGCAGCCTGAACTCGAGCGGCATGGTGGCGATCAAGGAGAAAGAAGTCACGCAGGCGGACATCGATCGCGTTGTCGAAACGGCGAAGGCGATCGCCATTCCGAACGATCAGCAGGTGCTGCACATTCTGCCGCAGGAATTCATCATCGATGGGCAGGAAGACGTTCGCGAGCCGCTGGGAATGAGCGGGGTGCGACTTGAAGTGAAAGTGCATATCGTCACCGGTGCCGTGTCGGCGGTCGAGAACGTCACGAAGTGCGTGCGTCGCTGCGGGCTCGAGGTGCGTGACGTGATGCTGCAGCCGCTCGCATCCGCGAAGGCCGTGCTGAACGACGACGAGAAGGATCTCGGCGTCTGCCTGATGGACATCGGCGGCGGCACGACGGACATCGCCGTGTTCGTCGGCGGAGCGATCCGGCATACGGCGGTGATACCGATCGCGGGCGACCAGGTGACGAACGACATCGCCATGACGCTGCGCACACCAACCAAGGAGGCGGAGGAACTCAAGCTTCGCCACGGCTGTGCGCTACGTCAGCTCGCAAACCCGAACGAGATCATCGAAGTTCCAGGTGTCGGCGAACGAGCGCCGCGCAAGCTGTCGCGGCCGATGCTCGCCGAAGTCATCGAGCCTCGCATCGAAGAGTTGTATTCGCTGGTGCAGCAGGAGCTCCGCCGTTCAGGCTTCGAAGAACTGCTGTCGTCCGGCGTGGTGCTGACCGGCGGTTCCGCGATGTTGCAGGGAATGACCGAGCTCGGCGAGGAACTGTTTCATTTGCCCGTGCGCGTCGGTGTGCCGAGCTATGTCGGCGGACTGTCCGAGGTCGTGCGTACGCCGCGGTATGCGACAGCGGTGGGATTGCTGCTCGAAGGTCGCGAGCAATT
>JAICVH010000517.1 GCA_025935435.1 Burkholderiales bacterium | reverse complement strand
GGCGAAATCTTCAACACGATCTACGATTGCCAGACGCTGATCACCGAGCAACTGATCGACTACATCCGCACCACGGTCGTTCACGCCGGCGGCATCACGCACCTGCGGCGCATCGCGCATCTCGCGGAGCTCTACCAGGTGCGGACCGGCTCGCACGGCGCGACCGACCTGTCGCCGGTGTGCATGGGTGCTGCGCTGCATTTCGACACCTGGGTGCACAACTTCGGCATCCAGGAATACATGCGGCATACGCCTGAAACCGATGCCGTGTTCCCGCATGCGTACTGGTTCGAGGATGGCTACCTGCATCCCGGGACTGCGCCCGGTCACGGCGTCGAGATCGACGAGGCGCTCGCCGCACGTTATCCGTACCGGGCGAGCGCGCTGCCGATCAACCGGCTCGAAGACGGTACGCTCTGGAACTGGTGACTGGCGAAGTCATCGCGGCGCGTCCATTCGCAACAGCAGGCACAGGCAGCCGGCGACCATCGTCGCGGTTCCGCCGAGAAACAGCGTGCCGATTTCGAAGCCGCCGAACACGTAATGACCGGCGAATCGGATGCCGAACGCGGACGCGCAGACGATCGCACCGATGAACCCCAGCAGTCGTCCGAGCCATAACAACGCCTCGTTCATCTGCCCTCCTCCCCGATGTTCGCCGCCCGGTAATGGCCCGAGCGGCCGCCCGCCTTTTCGATGAGATGCACGCCTTCGATACGCATCGCGCGGTCGACGGCCTTGCACATGTCGTAGATCGTCAACAGGCCGGCAGCGACCGCGGTCAGCGCTTCCATCTCGACACCGGTGCGGTCGCGCGTCTCGACGATCACTTCGATCGCGACAGCGTCGACCGTACAGGCGAGGTCGACCTGCACGCGTGTGAGCATCAGCGGGTGTGCGAGCGGTATCAGATCGGACGTCCGCTTGGCCGCCTGGATTGCGGCGATCCGGGCAACGCCGAGCACATCGCCCTTGCGCGCCGACCCGTTGCGGATCATGGCGGCGGTGGCCGCCTGCATCGTGATGCGCCCGCCGGCACGGGCGACACGTCTTGTCACATCCTTGTCGCCCACGTCGACCATGTGCGCCGCGCCGGACGCATCGAAGTGGGTAAAATGCCGGTCGGATTCGCGATCGCCGTCACGCGCCGCCGGCGCCTTGGCACCCCGCCTGGGGGCAGCGGATCGATCGCTGGAACGCGGCATTCGATGTCGTCGTCGAGAGTGAACTCGCGCCGCGACGGCGGCATCTTAGCACCATCGCATCGGCTTCCTGCTCCACGTGTCCGCCATCTCTGAACGCCTCACACGCCGTCGCGGCATCGCCGCGATCGTCGCCTTGACGATGGCCGTCATGCCGCTTGCGCCGGCGCCTGCGACGGTCGGCACCGCCGCTGCGCAATCGCTGCCGGACCTCGGTGATGTGTCGCAAACCGGCTTCTCGCCGATCCAGGAGCGCAAGCTTGGCGAGACGATCATCCGCCAACTCCGCGCGAACGGCGCGTACATCAACGATCCCGAGGTCAACGATTATCTGAACGAGCTCGGTCACCGGCTCGTTGCCTCCTCGCGCGACGTCAAGCAGGACTTCGAATTCTTCGGCGTTCCGGATCCGCAGGTCAATGCGTTCGCACTTCCGGGCGGTTACATCGGCGTGCACACCGGACTGATCCTGCTCACGCAGTCGGAATCGGAGCTGGCCGGCGTGCTCGCGCACGAGATCTCGCACGTGACTCAGCATCACATGGCTCGCGCGTTGTCTGCGCAGAAGGACTCGATGCTGATGTCGCTCGCGGGCCTGGCGCTCGCGATTCTGGCAGCGCGGGGCAGTAGTGGGTCGAGCGGAGAAGTCGCATCGGCCGCCATCGCCGCGACGCAGGCGCTGACGATCCAGAATCAGCTGAACTTCACGCGCGAAAACGAATACGAGGCCGACCGCATCGGTTTTCAGCGCCTCGACGACGCCGGGTTCGATGTGACGGCGATGGCGACGTTCATGGAACGGATGCAGCGCGCGTTCCGGTTCGTCGAGGGCAGCGCGCCAACCTATCTGCGCACGCACCCGATCACCTACGAACGCATCGCCGAGGCGCAGGCGCGCGCGTATGGACACCCATACCGGCAGGTGACGTCGTCACTCGATTTCCACCTGGTGCGGGCTCTGTTGCGCAGCTACCAGGGGGACCCCCGCGACGCCGTCGCGTTCTTCGATGACGCACTCAAGGAGCGCAAGTACAACAATGAGGCGGCCATCCACTACGGCCTCGTCGCGTCGCTGCTTCGCGAGCGCAACTACGCGCGCGCCCGCAAGGAACTGGCGATTCTCGAGAAGCTCGCGCCGGACCATCCGATGATCGACGCGATGGCCGGCCATGTGATGCTCGATTCCGGTGACGTCGCCGGCGCGATCCGTCGTTTCGAAGCGGGCGTGAACCGCTACCCGAACAAGATGCAGCTCGTGTACGACTATCCGGACGCGCTGCTGCAAGACGGTCGCAACGTCGAAGCGTCACAGTTCATCGAGCGGCAGCTGGCGCGCTTTCCCGGTGATGGCCCGCTGCAACTGCTCGCCGCCCGCGCGTACGCCGCGCAGAACAGGCAGATGCTCGCGCATCGTCATCAGGGCGAGTATTACGCGTGGCAGGGCAACCTGAAGGGCGCGATCGACCAGTTCGAAATTGCGGCCAAGGCGAAAGACGGCGACTTCTACCAGGCGTCGGTCGTCGACACACGACTGCG
>JAICVH010000495.1 GCA_025935435.1 Burkholderiales bacterium | reverse complement strand
TGCCGGCGTGACGGCCGGCATCCCGGCGATCGCTGAACTCGAGCGCGAGCTCGAACGCCGGCGCGTCGAGGGCCTTTCCCGAACGCGGCGCGTTGTCGATTCACCGCAAGGTTCGCACGTTCGATTCGAAGGCCGTACGGTCCTCGCCTTTGCGAGCAACGACTATCTCGGCCTCGCGAACGATCCCGCGATCGTCGCAGCAGCGCGCGAAGCGGCCGCACGCTTCGGCGTCGGCAGCGCGGCATCGCACCTGATCGTCGGGCACGCGACGCCGCATGCGGCGCTGGAGGCGGCGCTCGCCGAGTTCGTGCGGCCGTGCGCGAATGCCGGCGCGCTCGTCTTCTCGAGCGGCTATCTCGCGAACCTGGCGATTCTCACGGCGCTCGCCGGCCGCAGCGATGCGATCTTCGCCGACCGCCTGAACCACGCGTGCCTGACCGACGGTGCGTTGCTGTCCCGCGCGGCGTTCGTCCGTTACCCGCACGCGGACGTCGCCGCGCTCGATCGCGCGATCGAGCGCGTCGGCGCGCGTCGCCGGTTCATCGTCACCGACGCGGTATTCAGCATGGACGGCGACCTTGCGCCGTTGCCCGCACTGCTCGCATCTGCTGAACGCAACGACGCGTGGCTCGTCGTCGACGACGCGCACGGCTTCGGCGTGCTGGGCGACGGTCGGGGCACGCTTGCGCACTTCGGGCTGCAGTCCGAGCGCATCGTGTACATGGGCACGCTCGGCAAGGCTGCCGGCGTCGCCGGCGCGTTCGTCGCCGCGCATCCCAGCGTGATCGAAACGATGCTGCAGACGGCGCGCATGTACGTCTACACGACCGCAGCGCCACCGCTGCTTGCTGCGGCGATCCTCGCGGCGCTTGCGACGATACGCGGAGATTCCGCGCGCCGCATGCATCTGAACGCGTTGATCGAATCGTTTCGTGCCGGCGTGTCGGGGTTGCCCTGGCGGCTGCTGCCATCGACGACACCGATCCAGCCGCTCGTGATCGGTGATGTGCGCGAAACGGTTCGGATTGCCGACGCACTGCTCGCGCGCGACATACTCGTGCCCGCGATCCGCCCGCCTACAGTGCCGGCCGGAACGGCACGCTTGCGCGTCTCATTGTCGGCAGCGCATTCATTCGCCGATGTCGCGGCGCTCACAGCGGCGCTGCACGCCGTTGCCCGGGAGACGACGAGAGCGTGACCGAAGCGATGCTCCGGCCGGCAGCGCGCGTGCACATCGAATCGCTCGGAATCGGCCCCCCGCTCGTTCTGCTGCACGGATTCGCGCTGCATGGCGGATTGTTCACACCGATCGTCGACGCGCTCGCGCAGCGACATCGCGTGCACGTCGTGGACCTGCCCGGACACGGCCGCTCCGCGCCGACGGAGACGTACGACCTGTCGACACTCGCAGCGACGATCGACGACGCGCTCGATGGCGACGAGCCGCTTACGCTGCTCGGCTGGTCGCTCGGTGGGCAGGTAGCGATGCAATGGGCGTCGACACGGCCGCGTCGCATACGGCAGTTGATCCTCGTCGCGACCACGCCGTCGTTCGTCGTACGCGACGGCTGGCCACACGCGATGACGGCGGCGACGCTGGCGCGTTTCGGCGACGAATTGCGCACCGCGTATCGCCTGACGCTGCTGCGCTTCCTGACGCTGCAGGTGCAAGGCAGCGACGAGGGCCGCCGCACGCTGGCGCAGTTGCGCGCGCATGTCTTCGAGCGCGGCGAACCGGCGCGTGATGCACTGTCCGCGACGCTCGCGCTCATGTTGCGTGCCGATCTGCGACCGCTGCTGTCACATATCGCCACGCCGGCATTGGTGATCGGCGGTGCGCGCGATGCGCTCGTCCCGCTGACTGCGACCCGCGCACTCGCGGATGCGTTGCCGGCAGCGACCCATCAGACGATCGAAGGTGCCGCCCACGCGCCGTTCCTTTCGCATAGGCGCGAGTTCGTCGATTCGGTGCAGGCATTCATCGATGGCTGAACCGCGCTTTTCGGCGCCCGATCCGCACGATGTCGATCCCGCGGCGGTGCGACGCGGCTTCGCGCGCGCTGCCGCAACCTACGATGATGCGGCAGTACTGCAGCGCGAGGTCGGCAGCCGGATGGCGCAACGGCTCGACTACGTCAAACTGGCGCCGGTCCGGATTCTCGATGCCGGTTGCGGGACCGGCGAGGCGGTGGGTGAGCTTGCGCTCCGCTATCCGGGCGCTCGCGTCGTCGCGGTCGATATCGCGCTGCCGATGGCCGAGGCGGCGCGCAGGCGCGCAAGATCATGGCGCTCGCTGCTCGGCCGCCTGCTCGCGCCGCTGTCGCGCGCACCCGCGGGAACGCCGCCCGCATTCATCTGTGCCGATATCGGCGCACTTCCATTGGCAGGGGTGTCGTTCGACTTCGTGTGGAGCAACCTCGCGCTGCAGTGGGTGAACGACCTGCCGCGGGCGTTTGCAGAGTTTCGTCGGGTGCTCACCGTCGGCGGTCTGCTCTCGTTCACGACGTTCGGACCCGACACGCTGCGTGAACTGCGCGCCGCGTTCACCGGCATCGACGGGATGACACACACGAACCGGTTCATCGACATGCACGATGTCGGCGACATGCTCGTTCACGCAGGGTTTGCCGATCCGGTGATGGACATGGAGCAATTGACGCTGACGTTCGATTCGCCGCGCGCACTCTTTGCCGAATTGAAGGCACTAGGCGCGACCAATCGGACGCGCGGTCGGCCAAAGGGCCTGATGGGACGCACCCGATTCGACCGCGCCGTAAATGCGCTGGAACGGCTGCGCCGGAACGGTCGTATCCCCGCGACGTTCGAGGTGATTTATGGTCACGCCTGGAAGGGCGAGCCGCG
>JAICVH010000353.1 GCA_025935435.1 Burkholderiales bacterium | reverse complement strand
TCCGCGGCCGAACGACTGGGCGTCGCCGCGGCGCAGCTTCCGCCACGCGTGCCTGCCGCCGGCTTGACATGGGCGTCCGGTGCAGCATCGATGCATCAGGATGGCAGAAGCGGTGGCGCTGACCCGGATCCGTCGCAGACCGGCCTCGCGCTCGATTCGCGCGAGCCGGCGGCCTTCTATCGACGGCTGTTCGGTGACCGTGCGCCACGCCCGCTGCCCGGCGACGACGATTACCCACTCGGCTTCGCGCTTGCGCAACTGCACGGCGTCTACATCCTCGCGCAGAACCGCGCCGGTCTGATCCTCGTCGACATGCATGCGGCGCACGAACGCATCGTTTACGAGCGGCTGAAGACGGCGTTCGATGGCCGCGTGCCGGTGCAACCGCTGCTCGTTCCGGCGACGTTCGCCGCAGAGTCGATCGAAGTCGCCGTCGCAACCGAGCACGCGGACGCGCTGCAGGCGCTCGGCTTCGACGTCGCGCCGATCGGGCCGTCGACGCTCGCCGTCCGCGGCATCCCGCAACCCCTGCAGGATGCCGACGCCGCGGCGCTCGCGCGTGCCGTCCTGCACGACATCCGTGAATTCGGCGGGTCCCGCGCGCTCGATGCGCGGCGCGACGAATTGTTGTCGTCGATGGCGTGCCACGGTTCGGTGCGCGCGAATCGTGCGCTGACGATCGCCGAGATGAACGCGCTGCTGCGCGACATGGAAGCGACCGAGCGCGCCGGTCAGTGTAATCATGGCCGTCCGACCTGGTATGAACTGAGTCTCACGGACCTCGACCGCCTGTTCATGCGCGGCCGCTAGGCGCACGACGGGGTGACGCGAGCAACGAACGCATGACCGGCAAGCGGCTGGTGTGCACGGCGATACGGTGATCCCCGTCGTGCTGCTGATGGGTCCGACCGCCGCCGGCAAGTCGGACGCCGCGGTCGCGCTTGCAGCGCGCATCGGCGGCGAAATCGTCAGCGCCGATTCAGCGCAGGTCTATCGCGGCATGGATATCGGCACCGCGAAGCCGGATGCGGCCACGCGCACGGAAGTGCCGCATCATCTGCTCGACATCATCGAGCCCACGGACGCCTACTCGGTCGCAGGTTTTCGCCGCGACGCACTCGCGGCGATCGCCGGGATCCGCACGCGGCGCCGCGTACCGATCGTCGTCGGCGGGACGATGCTGTACTTCAAGGCGCTTCGCGACGGCTTGAGCGCGCTGCCGCAGGCCGACGCCGGCGTGCGTGCCGCGCTCGATGCGCGCGCCGACGAACATGGCTGGCCGGCGCTGCATGCCGAGCTCGCGCGCGTCGATCCGTCGACCGCTGCGCGGCTGTCGCAGCACGACGCGCAGCGCATCCAGCGTGCGCTGGAAGTGCATGCATTGACCGGCCGGCCGCTATCGTCGCTGCAAGGTGCACGGGACAACCTCGCCGACATCGGTCCGTCGATTGCCGTTGCGCTTGCACCGGCAGAGCGTTCATCACTGCACGCCGCCATCGCGCGACGGTTCGACACCATGCTGACCGCGGGACTGGTCGACGAGGTCCGCGCGCTCCGTGAACGTCACTCCTCCCTGACGACCGATTTTCCGTCGATGCGCTGTGTCGGTTACCGCCAGACGTTCGAGTACCTCGACGGTCGTGGCGACCTTGCGCTGCTTCGCGAACGCGGCATTGCCGCAACACGCCAGCTCGCGAGGCGTCAGTTGACGTGGTTGCGAAGCATGGACGTGACGACGATCGACTGCTTCGCGGCCGACGCAGGTACGCGCGTCGCCGAGGCGGTTGCGCGCGCGCTCGAAGCGTTCGAGCGTCGCCCCGAAGCCAGACCAGAACGGCGCTAAGCTGCCAGCGCGTTGAACGCGACGTGATTGCGGCCGGCGCGGCGCGCTGCATACATCGCCGCGTTGGCTGCAGCCATGATGCCGGCCGAATCGTTCGCATCCTCGGGGAAGAACGCAATGCCGATCGACGCGCCAATCGGCGTATCGGCGAGCGGTGGCTGCGCGGATTCGTTCAACTGGTCACGCAACCGCTGGGCAAGCAGCGCGAGCTGGCGTGAATCACGTGCGTTCGGCGTCGCGAGCGCGAATTCGGTCGGACCGAGCCGCGCGAACAGGTCCCCTTCGCGCGATGCCGATCGGAAGCGCCGCGCGATCTCGATCAGCAACCGATCGGCCGCGGCTTCGCCATGGAATTCACGGACCGCCGAGCAGCCGTTGATGTCGATGAACAGCACGCCGACGTGAGCGCGTTCGCGGCGAGCGTGCGCGATCGCATAGGTGAGCCATTCGGCGAAGAAGCGTCGATTAGGCAGCCCGGTCAACGCGTCGTGGTTCGATTCCTCGAGAAGCTGTTCGGTGAGTCGGCGCTGGCGGCGCAGCGCACGCAGCGACGCCGCGTACGCGAGGCAGAACCCTGCAATCGCGAGCGCGCAGAGGATCGTTGCCGCACGCTCGGTTGCCTCGAGTTCGATGCGGGCGGCGGTATGCGCGGCCCGCACGTCGTTCGCAAGCTTCGCGACGCGGCGGGTCACCGCGTGGCGCTCGACGTCGCCTTCGGCGGCCGCGATTGTCGTCGACAGATGAGACAGCACATCCGACGCGAGCAATCCGTCGATCCGCTGTTCGGCTTCGATATACGCGCGCCCGCTCGACAGGACGAAGGTTGCCGCGAAAATCAATGCCGCTGCGCCTGCGATGAAGGCGGCAATCAGACGAAGTTCAGGTGAAACACGCATGCGGGGCGTCGCCGACGATGGACGTAACGCGATAAAGCAACCTCCGCGCCAATACCGTCGAAGGCACTAAAATACGTGACTCTCGCGCCTTCTCCGGACGAACCCCATGCACGCGCGCACGCTCTACGACAAGCTGTGGGACGGCCATGTCGTCCGCCAGGAGGACGACGGAACGACGCTGCTCTATGTCGATCGCCATCTGGTGCACGAGGTGACGAGCCCGCAGGCGTTCGAGGGCTTGCGTCTCGCCGGACGCAAGCCGTGGCGGGTCGAATCGATCGTCGCGACCGCGGATCACAACACGCCCACGTCGCACTGGGACGAGGGCATCCGCGATCCGATCTCGCGTACGCAGGTCGAGGCGCTCGACGCCAACATCGGGCGGTTCGGCGCCAAGGCGTATTTTCCGTTTCGCGATCGCCGGCAGGGCATCGTGCACGTCATCGGACCCGAGAATGGGGCAACGCTGCCGGGCATGACGGTCGTCTGCGGTGATTCGCACACCAGCACGCATGGCGCGTTCGCCGCGCTCGCGTTCGGCATCGGCACGTCCGAGGTCGAGCACGTCCTCGCGACGCAATGCCTGCTGCTCAAGAAATCCAGATCGATGCTGATTCGCGTCGACGGCGGGTTGCCGCACGGCGTCACCGCGAAAGACCTGGCGCTGTCGATCATCGGCCGCATCGGTACGGCGGGCGGCACCGGCCACGCGATCGAGTTCGGTGGCGAGGCGATCCGGGCGCTGTCGATGGAAGCGCGGATGACCCTGTGCAACATGGCGATCGAAGCCGGTGCGCGCGCCGGCATGGTTGCCGTCGACGAACGCACGATCGCGTACCTGAAGGGGCGACCATTCGCACCGCGCGACGAGCAGTGGACGCAGGCGGTCGCGTACTGGCGCACGCTGGTGAGCGATGCCGGTGCGAAGTTCGATACCACGCACGTGTTCGACGCGGCAATGATCAAGCCGCAAGTCACGTG
>JAICVH010000171.1 GCA_025935435.1 Burkholderiales bacterium | reverse complement strand
TGCGCTGACCGATCTGTTGCTGAACCAGGGCGTCGACGTACTCGTCCGCGATTGCTAAGTGACGGGAACGCTCTACCTGGTGCCGAATCTGCTCGGCGCCGTTTCGCCCTCGACAGTGCTCCCGGCGCGTACGATCGACGTCGCGCGCTCGCTCGGCGACTGGATCGTCGAAACACCCAAGGCCGCGCGTGCGTTTCTGAAAACGCTGGAGGTCCGACGCCCAATCGCAGCGCTGTCGATCACCACGCTCGACGCCGCAACGTCCGCGGCGGCGGTCGAGCAATTGCTCGCGCCGCTCCGGAATGGTCGTGACGCCGGCCTGCTCTCCGACGCGGGCTGCCCGGGGATCGCGGATCCCGGCGCCAGCCTGGTCGCCGCGGCGCACGCGAACAACCTGCGCGTCGTTCCGCTCGTCGGGCCGTCGGCGGTGCTGCTCGCGTTGATGGCGTCAGGAATGAACGGCCAGCGCTTCGCGTTTCATGGCTACCTGCCGGTCAAGCCGGACGCACGCGCGCACGCATTGCGTGCACTCGAGCAAACCTCTCGCGCCGAATCGCGCACCGAGCTATTCATCGAGACGCCGTACCGGAACGCGACGATGCTCGGCGCGCTGGCGGCGACGCTCAACCCGCGCACGCGCGTTTGCGTCGCCGCCGACCTAACGCTCGCCACCGAGACGATCGTTTGCCGCAGCGCTGCAGCATGGCGCGGGCAGGATCACGCACGCTACGACCGGCGGCCGGCGATTTTTCTGCTGCAGGCTTGAATCAGCGCCCCCGACTGCACGCGTCATGCCGCTGACTCGGCGTCGGGCCAGTCCTTGATGTAGCTCTTCAGCATGCGGTTTTCGAAGCTCTGCTCCTCGTAGACCGCCTTCGCGACGTCGTGGAATGAAACGACGCCCTGAAGTGTTGTTCCGTCCATCACCGGCACGTAGCGCGCGTGTCGTTCGAGCATCGCGCGCCGCAGTTCCATCGCATCGAGGCCCGGCGCAGCGGTCAAGGGTTCGCGCTCGAAGATATCCGCAACGGCTACGTCTCCAAGCGAGCCGCCGCGATCGGCGAGCGCGCGCAGGACTTCCGCGAACGTGAGCATCCCGGCGAGACGGCCATGATCCATGACGACGAGAGACCCGATGTCATGCTGCGCCATCACTTCCACCGCCTCGAGCACCGAGCGTTCCGGCGGCGTCGTGAACAACGTATGACCTTTGATGCGCAAAATTTCGCTGACCAGCATGAAATCCTCTCGCCTGAAGTGGAACGGGGACTCGGCATGAGGTTACTCCGCGCCTCGTTCACCGGCAACGCGAACGAGGCCCAACGCATGCCGGCGTACTCCACCGGCGAAGCGCGTCCGTTTGGACGTACTTGCCCGAAGGCGGGCGTTCAGTGCAAGATGGCACGCTAACCGGCCCTTCAAGACCGGCCAATCACGATCGCAGTCCCACCTGGAGGAACCCCATGGATGACACGAAGAATGCAACGCAGGCGCCTACCCCGCCGGAGCCGACGCGTCGCAAGCTGCTGAAGACGGCGGGCGCCGCAGCAGCCGGCACGGCCGCCATCATCGGCGCGCCTTTCATCCGCAATGCAGCGGCCGCCGAAACGACGACGTGGAAGATCCAGACGTCGTGGCCGGCCGGCATTGGACTGCAGACGTTCAAAACCTGGTGCGGCACGATCAAGGAGAAGACGGGCGGTGAGCTCGACTTCAAGCCCTTCGCGGCGAAGGAGGTCGTCGGCGATTTCGAACTGCTCGACGGCGTGCGAAACGGCGTACTCGAGGCGATGAATTCGTTCACCGTGTATTGGGTGGGCAAGATTCCCGCGACCGCATTCCTCTCGTCGTATCTGATGGGCCTACGCTATCCGCACGAGTGGGACATCTTCTTCTACAGCAAGGGCGGCCTCGAGCTCGCGCGCGAAATCTTCGCGAAGCAGGGCATGGTGTATGTCAACCGCATTCACCACGGGCCGAACATCGTCCACTCTAAAAAGCCGATCCGTACGGCCGAGGACTTCAAGGGACTCAAGCTGCGCGTTCCGGGCGGGATGATAGCCGAAGGCTTCGCGGCGATCGGCGCTCGTACGACGCTGCTGCCCGGCGGTGAAGTGTTCTCAGCGCTCGAGAAGGGCACGGTGGACGCGGCCGACTACACGGGTCCGGCGGTCAATTGGGACCTCGGCTTTCAGCAGGTCACGAAATTCATCTGGACCGGGCCCGCGGGCCTCGAGTCGATTTACCAGCCGGTCGACCTGATGGATTTCGTCGTACGCAAAGATGTCCACGACAAGCTCTCGCCGAAGATGAAGGTGTGGCTCGACGACGAGGTCCAGGTCTACTCGAACATCCACCACGCAGCGATCCAGAAGGCCGATCTCGAAGCGTGGGGCAAGTTCCTCAAGGCGGGCACGCAGATCAATCGGCTTCCCGCCGAAGACCTGCCGAAGTTTCAAAAGATTGCAGTGCCGATCTGGTTCAAGTGGGCGAATAAGGACAAGGATGCCGCCCGCGTGTTCAAGACGCAGCTCGAACTCATGGAGTCGCCGACCTGCGGCTACGTGACGCCCGATATGTACAAGGGACTGAAGATCGAGGCGTAACCGGGTCGCGCCAGACCGGCCCTTTCAGAGTAGCTAACAACCTTGCGGCGACCGAAACGGTCGCCGCAAAGGTTTATGGACGCTCCATGCCCGCACTAACGTTCATTCTTCCGCATTGGCTCTACTGGGCCGGGCTGCTCATCTTTCCGCTGATTGCGGCTTACCTCGTGCGACGCCAGATGCGCATCGAGCCGCATGGTCGGCCGTCGCTGTTCATTGCGTACCTGTTCTGGCTCACCGCCGGCTTCATCGGCATCCACCGCTTCTACTTGAGAAGCCCGCTCGGCTTCGCCTTCATCCCGGTGTTCCTGTTCATCATTTACTGCAATGCGGAGTTGCGCGAGGTGCGCGACGACACGTCGCGTACGTTCGCCGCTTACGAGCAGGCACAGCGTGCGGCCGAGATCGCCAAACCTGACGCTACGAACCCGACGCCGGAAGTGACGGAAGAGTATCGGCGCGCCGAGGCGGATTTGCAGAAGTCACAGGTCGAGCGCGACACGGCGCAGGCGGTCACTGACAGCTGGTATTCGCGTGGCCGCTGGGCCGCCATCGTTCTCGCCATCATGCTGCTCGCCGACGCGGCGATGCTGCCTGGGCTCGTCCGCAGGCGCGCCGCCCACGAACGAGCACAGCCGCAGCCGGCCGCAGTAGTGCCGCCCGGCGTGCCCGCGGTCGCCGAGCCCGTGGTCGCCGAGGACCCGACGCTGCATTTCCATTCGCGCGCCACCGATTGGATCGAAGCGATCAACGTGCGGGCCGGCGAATTCGTCGCGTGGTGGTCGCTGATCGCGGTATTCGTTTACTACTACGAGGTCGTCGCACGCTACATCTTCAACTCGCCGACGAACTGGGTGCACGAAAGCATGTTCCTGATGTTCGGCATGCAATACATGCTGTCCGGGGCGTACGCGTATCGCGAGGACCAACACGTGCGCGTCGACGTGATTTACGCGAAGTTCTCGCCGCGCGGAAAGGCGATCGCCGACATCGTGACATCGGTGTTCTTCTTCATCTTCATCGGCACGATGTTCGTCACCGGCATCCGTTTCGCGGGCGACGCGATCAATAACCACGAAGTCTCATTCACCGAATGGGGCATCCAGTACTGGCCTGTGAAGCTGATGATCCCGATCGGCGCGGCGCTTCTGCTTCTGCAAGGCATCGCGAAGCTACTGAAGGACGTGCTGTTCGTCATGCGCAAGGGAGCGTAACGAATGGGTCTCGAGATCGGCATCGAATGGTTGACGATCCTGCTGTTCGGCGGCCTAGCGTTACTGCTCGCGCTCGGGCTGCCGATGGCGTTCTGCACGGGCAGCCTTGCGACGATCTTCCTGTACGTGTTCGGCAACAGCGCCGTGCTGAACATGATGCCCTCGCGGATTTTCCCGTTCATGACCGACTATCAGCTGTCGGCAGTGCCGCTCTTCATTTTCATGGCGGCCGTGCTCGAGAAAGCGGGGATCATCGAAGAGCTGTTCGACGTCATCTACAAGTGGCTGGGCGCGCTGAAGGGTGGGCTCGCATCGGCGACAGTCGTTGCATGCACGCTGCTGGCGGCGATGGTCGGCGTCGTCGGCGCGACGGAAGTGACGATGGGCATGATCGCACTGCCGGCGATGCTGCGGCGCAATTACGACCCCAAGCTCGCATGCGGCGCGCTGCTTGCGGGCGGCACGCTCGGTATCCTGATTCCGCCGTCGGTCATGGCGATCGTCTATGCGGTTGTCGCGCAGCAGTCGCTCGGTGAGCTGCTGATCGGGTCGGTGTTCCCGGGGCTGCTGCTGTCCGGCATGTACATCGCGTACGTGACGATTCGCTGCTACATCAACCCGGCGCTCGGGCCCGCGCTGCCCCTGGAGGAGCGCGTCGACATGCGCGAAAAGCTGCGCCTCCTGCGCAACACGATCGCGCCGGTGCTCCTGATCATCCTCGTACTCGGCGTGATCTTCGTCGGCATTGCGACACCGGTCGAGGCCGCGGGTATCGGTACGTTCGGCGCGCTCGCCGTGTGCGCGCTGCACCGGCGCCTGTCGTGGATCGCGCTCTACGAAGCGGGGCTGGCGACGCTGAAGGCGACGGCGATGGTGATGTGGATTTTCTTCGGCGCGACGATGTTCGTCGGATTCTTCATCATCAAGGGCGGCCAGACGTTCGTCGCCGACCTGATCCTAGGGACGGGATTGCCGCCCTACGGCATCCTGCTGCTGATGATGGTCGTGCTGTTCATTCTCGGCATGTTCCTCGACTGGGTCGGCATCATGCTTTTGACCGTGCCGATCTTCCTGCCGATCCTGATCGGACTGTCATTCCCGGGCGTGTTCAATATCCCCGGCGTCGAGCCGAAGGACATTCCGTTGTGGTATGGCGTCATCTTCATGGTCAACATGCAGATGGCGTTCCTCAGTCCGCCGTTCGGCTATTCGTTGTTCTACCTGAAGAGCGTCGCGCCGAAGGAGATCACGATGGCGATGATCTTCAAATCCGCGATGCCTTTCATCGGACTGCAGGCGATCGGAAACTTGCTGTGCATCATCTTCCCGCAGATCATCCTGTGGCTGCCGAGCGTGCTGTATCAGGGCACGAAGTGATGGCATCGGAGGAATGAATCGCGCCACTTCGGGGTCGGAGTAACACGTCGTGCGGCCGGGTGCTCGACTTGACCTGACAGCGACCTGCGCGACTTAGGGCTCCGACCGCAAGCTCCGGCGCTCGCGGAGCGCCTGTGCCAGCGTTCCCGCATCGACGTACTCGAGTTCGCCGCCGACCGGTACGCCGCGCGCCAAACGAGTGACGCGGAGATTGCGCGCAGCCAGCAATTCGCCCAGGTAATGCGCCGTCGCTTCCCCTTCGTTCGTGAAGTTGGTGGCGAGAATGACCTCATGCACGACGCCGTCGGTTGCGCGCGCGAGCAGCCGCTCGAGGCGTATCTCCTTCGGCCCGATACCGTCGAGAGGCGACAGCCGCCCCATCAGCACGAAGTACAGGCCGGAATACGCTTGCGTCTGCTCGACCATCAAGAGATCGGCCGGCGTTTCGACCACGCAAAGGGCCGTCGCATCGCGCTTCGACGACTGGCACAGCGCACAGATCGCGCTCTCGGTGAACGTGTTGCAGCGCTCGCAATGCCGGACCGCACGCGTTGCCTCGACCAGAGCCTGAGCCAGCCGTTGCGCGCCGTCGCGGTCGTGCTGCAGCAGGTGTAATGCCATGCGCTGTGCGGCCTTCGGTCCCACGCCGGGCAGGCAGCGCAGTGCGGCCGCCAGCTCGTCGAGCGTCGAAAG
>JAICVH010000117.1 GCA_025935435.1 Burkholderiales bacterium | reverse complement strand
TCCACCAGATACTCGTGTATGTCGAGCAACCGGCAGCCGGGGAAGATCTTCTCGAACTCGTATTTCTGCAGCTGATCGAGGCAGGTTCCGCACGACACGATGACCGTGCGGATGTCGAGATAGTTGAGCGTGTTCGCAACGCGATGAAACAACACGCGGTTGTCGGTGATGATCTCCTGACCCTTGTCGTGGTTGCCTGCGGCCGTCTGCGGATAACCGCAGCACAGGTAGCCGGGCGGCAGGACGCATTGCGCACCGACGTGATAGAGCATCGCCTGCGTCGCCAATCCGACCTGCGAAAACAGCCGCTCGGACCCGCAGCCGGGGAAATAGAACACGGCCTCCGAATCGTCGCTGACCTTCGCCGGGTCACGGATGATCGGGATGATCGTCGGGTCCTCGACGTCGAGCAGCGCCCGCGCCGTCCGTATGGGGACGCCCGCAGGCATCGGCTTGTTGATGAAATGGATGACCTGCGCCTTGATTGTGGTCTGCCCGGTTGTCGAAGGCGGACGCGCCGTCTGAGCGCGCGCCAGTCCGGATTTCCGGGCGAACCGGTTCGCGAGTCGCTGCACGCGATAACCGGCGTCGATCATCAGCGTCTTGGCGACCTTGATCGTCGACGGATCGGTCGCGTTCAGGAAGAACATCGACGCTGCCGTGCCCGGATTGAATCGCTTGCGGCCTTCGCGGCGAAGCAGGTTGCGCATCGCGATCGACACGTCGCCGAAGTCGATGTCGACCGGGCACGGATTCACGCACTTGTGACAGATCGTGCAGTGGTCGGCGACGTCGCCGAATTCGTCGAAGTGTCGCAGCGAAACGCCGCGCCGCGTCTGCTCCTCGTAGAGGAACGCCTCCGTGAGAAGCGACGTCGCAAGAATCTTGTTGCGAGGGCTGTAGAGAAGGTTTGCGCGCGGTGAATGCGTCGCGCACGGCGCCTTGCATTTGCCGCAGCGCAGGCAATCCTTGATCGCGTCGGTGATCTCGCCGATGGCGCTCTGCTCGAGGATCAGGCTTTCATGCCCGATCAGCGAGAACGATGGCGTATACGCATTGGTGAGATCCGCGCGCGGCGCCGGCTGACGCGTCAGCTTGCCGCGATTGAAACGTCCGTGCGGGTCGATGCGACGCTTGTAGTCCGCGAACGGCGCGAGTTCATCGTCGGTCAGGAACTCGAGCTTGGTGATCCCGATGCCGTGCTCGCCCGAAATGACGCCATCGAGCGCGCGCGCAAGCGCCATGACGCGGACCACCGCGGCATTGGCCTCCTGCAGCATCCCGTAATCATCGGAATTCACCGGGAGGTTCGTATGCACGTTGCCGTCGCCCGCGTGCATATGCAGCGCGATGAACACGCGGCTCCGCAGCACCTCACGATGAATTCGATTGCAGCAGGCGAAAAGCGGCTCGAACGCACGACCGGCAAAGATCTCCTCGAGCGGCGCGCGCAGCTCGCGTTTCCACGACACGACGATCGCGTGGCTCTGCAAGTCGCGAAACGTTTCGTCCAGTCGATCGTAAAGATGCTGCCAATGCGCGCGAACGCCAGCGACGAGCAAACGGGCGTCGTCGAGCGCCGCGGCGAGTTCGACGTCCGTTGGACGGGCCTCGCTGCCGGGCCGCCAGAGATGCTCGGCATCGGGATCGGCGAGGAAATCGGTCAGCCGATCGGCGAGCTTCAGCTTGTTGCGGATCGACATCTCGATGTTCAGCCGCTCGATGCCGTCGGTGTAGTCACCGAGCCGTTCA
This sequence comes from Burkholderiales bacterium, assembly GCA_025935435.1. GTDB lineage: Bacteria > Pseudomonadota > Gammaproteobacteria > Burkholderiales > Casimicrobiaceae > VBCG01. The sequence goes on along the minus strand of JAICVH010000117.1, from coordinate 5,499 downwards.
AGCGGAATGACGACGTCCTCGTTGATCTTGAACGCGTTCGTATGCTTGGAAATCGCCGCGGTGCGCGAGCGGTCGAGCCAGAACTTCTTGCGCGCTTCCGCAGACACTGCGACAAAGCCTTCGCCGCCGCGCGCATTCGCGATCCGGATCACTTCCGACGCGGCCTTGGCCACGGCGGTATCGGTTTCGCCGACGATGTCGCCGATCAGCACCATGTTCGGGCAACCGTGCCGTTTCGCCTTCGTCGAATAGCCGACCGCCTTCACATAGCGCGCGTCGAGATGCTCGAGTCCCGCGAGATGGACGCGAGCATCGTCGGCGCGTTCGGCGGCGGCGTCGAGAAAGCGCTTCACCTCGACGATGGCCGGCGTCGATTCGCGCGCCTGGCCGAAGAATTCGAGGCAGACGGTGCGGATCGCAGGGGGCATCCGATGCAGCACGAAGCGTGCGGACACGACAATGCCGTCGCAGCCTTCCTTCTGCACGCCGGGGAGTCCTGCAAGGAACTTGTCGGTGACGTCCTTGCCGAGGCCGACCTTGCGAAACTGCCCGCCCGGGATCTGCAGGCGTTCGGTTCGCGTCACGCGCTTGCCGTCGTCTGCGAGCCAGTTCAATTCGAACGTCGCGTGCTGCGCGTCGTGGATCTTGCCGACGTTGTGATCGAGTCGCGTGATCTCGAGCCATTCGGCATCCGGCGTCACCATCCGCCACGACACGAGGTTGTCGAGCGCGGTTCCCCACAGTACGGCCTTCTTGCCGCCCGCGTTGACCGCGACATTGCCGCCGATGCATGACGCGTCGGCCGACGTGGGGTCGCATGCGAAGACGAGTCCGTTCGCGTCGGCCACGTCCATCGCGCGCTTGGTGACGACACCGGCGCCGCAATCGATCGTCGGCGACGGTTCGACGCGGCCGGGTAGCACGATGCGCTCCACCTCCGAGAGACGCTCGAGCTTTTCGGTGTTGATGACGGCCGACCGGGGATCGAGGGGAATCGCGCCGCCGGTGTAGCCGGTTCCGCCGCCGCGCGGGATGATCGTGAGCCCGAGCTCGATGCAGCCGGCGACCAGACCGCGCACCTCGTCTTCGGTGTCCGGATGCAGCACCACGAACGGATATTCGACGCGCCAGTCCGTCGCATCGGTCACGTGCGACACACGCTGCAGTCCGTCGAACGTGATGTTGTCGCGGCGCGTATGCCGGCCGAGCGTGCGCACGATCCGTTTGCGAAGCGCTGCGGTTTCCGGAAACCACGCCGAAAAGCGCTCGACGGCGTCGCGCGCCGACGCGAGCAGCAGGCCCACATTCACGTCCCGTTCGGGGTCGAGCGCGGCGTTTGCCGCACGACGCTTGTCGATCTCGTGCAAACGGTGGTGCAGCGCCTCGACGAGGAGCTTGCGCCGCTTCGGGTTGTCGAGCAGGTCGTCCTGCAGATACGGATTGCGCTCGACGACCCAGATGTCGCCCAGCACTTCGAACAGCATCCGCGCTGAACGGCCGGTGCGGCGCTCACCGCGCAGTTCCTCGAGCAGCGCCCACATCGGCGCGCCGAGCAGCCGGATCACGATCTCGCGATCGGAAAACGACGTGTAGTTGTAGGGGATTTCACGCAGGCGGGACGTTTCCGTGCGCGAATCCTGCCTCGCGGCAACCGGTTCGCCTGGCGCATTCATCAGAGCGATCGATGATACCGCAGCGCACGGTGAGCGGGCCCGAGCGCGAGCGCGACGCTTTGTGTGTAACCTTTCACGGTGATCAAAACCGTCGCGGCGCTCGCTTGGTTATTCGTGGTTTGCGCGAACGCGCTCGCGGGTCCATACGACGACGGCGTGGCGGCGTATGACCAGGGACACTACGCGACAGCGCTGAAGCTCTGGCTTCCGCTCGCGGAGCAGGGCCAAGCAGCGGCGCAGTTCAACGTCGCCGTTCTTTACGAGAAGGGACTCGGCACAGCCGTCGACCACGCCGAAGCCGCGCGCTGGTATCTGAAGGCCGCGCGGCAGGGCGATCCCGACGCGCAGTACAGCGTCGCCCTCCTTTACGAGACCGGCTCTGGCCTCGCCAAGGACGCGGGCGAGGCGCGCAAGTGGTACGCGGAGGTCCTCGCGAATCCCCGCGCGACGGCGAACTCGCCGCTGCGCCAGCGCGCGACGCAGCACCTGAAAGAACTGTCGACGCAGGAAGTGATCGCGTTCGACCAGGGCCGCTTCGTGATCGCGAACGCCGACGCACAGACGTGCGTCGTCGCCCTGCAAGGCAAGATCACGCGCGAGGCGAGCGTCGGGTTCGAGGACGTCGTCCGGCGAACCGAGCGCGCGGGCTGCGCCGACCGCTGGCTGCTGCTCGAGTCGCCGGGTGGCGTGCTCAGTGACGCGCTGGAACTCGCACGGGACATACGTTACGGGCGTTTTCGAACCGTGACGCGGTACGACTGCGCGTCCGCATGCTCGCTGCTCTTCACGGCAGGCATCGAGCGCGTGCTCGTTGGCTCGCGGGCGAGGATCGGCTTTCATGAGGCTGCGACGATCGACAAGTCGAACGAGCGGCACTGCTCCGATGGCTTCGACCTGTTGATGCGGCGCCACCTGATGTGGGTGATCCCCGAGCACGCTGACGACGTGATGCGGATCGTGCGCAGCACGTCCTGCCGCACGATCGAATGGATCGCCGGGCAACGCGCGCTCGATCTCGGCGTCGCGACGCGGGTCGACGCAGGTGACGTGGATGTCTTCGGGTCGCGCGGATCGCGGAAGTGATGGTCCGCTCGCAGCAAACGGGCGTGACCCCGTATCCGCGCCGCGCACGCGCTGCCGACCGCGCCTAGGCCTTGACGATCACCGTCTCGAGATACTCGCCCGGCACGACGAGCGTACCCTCGCCGCGGGCGCGATTGGACGACGACAGCAGGTCGATCAGCGCGACGTGCAGCGCCGACTGGCGCTCGGGCGGAAGCGCCGCAAACGCCTTGTGCGTCGGCCCGTAGTAGCTGCGGAAGATCTCGATCCAATGCTCGGCCGAGCGATACCGGAAATTGAACATCCGGCGCTCGCAGCGGATTTCGCGGGCGTGCGGCCCGAACCATTCATCGAGCGCCTGCTGCGTTCCCCAACGCATCGGTGAAGCCAGCCCCGGCGGCGGTGCGATGAACGAACCGGTCACGCGAAACAGGTCGCCGATGAACCCTTCGGGTGTCCAGCTCGCGAGGCCGATGCGACCACCCGACCGCGTCACGCGAAGAAGTTCGCTCGCCGTGCGCGACTGGTTGGGTGCGAACATCGCGCCGTAGGTCGACAGCACGACATCGTAGGCGCCGTCGCCGTACGGCAGGTTCTCGGCATCGGCAACTTCGAACTGCACGGTGAGGCGCTCCGCCTCGGCGCGTTTCCTGCCCTGCTCCAGCAGGTGTGGCACGTAATCCGTCGACGTCACTTCCGCGAAGCGGCGCGCTGCGGCGAGCGTGGCATTGCCGTTGCCCGCGGCGACGTCCAGCACGCGTTCACCGGCGCGGAGATCGACCGCTTCGCACAGCGATTCGCCGACGATCTGGAGCGTCGTTCCGATGATGCCGAAATCGCCCGAGGCCCACGTCGCCTGCTGGCGGGTCTTGATCGCTGCGTAGTCCGGCGCGGCCGGCGCGGATTGCTTGCTGGTTTCCATGATGACTCCCCGGTTGGTTTGACGTGTGACGACGAGCGCCTCGTCGATGGCTGGCATTATCGGCACACGCGGCCGTTGACGATCGTCCAGGAGTCGTCAAAACTTGCCCGCCCGTCCGGTTCCGCAATGCACCGACCCCGCTCCTCGCATGCGCCTGCTCCTCTCCGATGAGCGCTGACACGCTGTCGGAGCTGCTTCGGGCCGTACGCCTGCGCGGCGCATTGTTCTATTACGTCGAAGGCATCGCCCCATGGGTGGCGGAAGCCCCGCCTGCGCGCGACATCACCGCCGCGATCCTGCCCGGCGCCGAGCACATGATCGAATACCACGTGGTCACCAAGGGCGACTGCTACGGCGGACTGGCCGGCCTCGCGCCAATCGCGCTGCACGCAGGCGACATCATCATGTTCCCGCAGGGTGACGCACACGTCATGTCGAGCGCGCCGGGCATGCGGGCGTCGAAGGTGGACAAGGCGTTCTTCTTTTCACCGCGGCCGGAACAGCTTCCCTACGTCCTCATGCATCAGGGCGAATCGATCACGATGGCACCGCGCGGCCCGAGTGGTTTACCGACTGCGAGCGACGGGCCGTTGCGCACGACGGCACGCCTCGATGGCGGCGGTGCCGAGCGTTCGACCGTCGTATGCGGTTTTCTCGGCTGCGATGCGCGGCCGTTCAACCCGCTCCTCTCCGCGCTGCCGCGCGTCCTGCACATGCCGGGCGTCGTCGACGAGAGCACCTGGATCTCGCAGTTCATCCGGATGGCCGTCGACGAATCGAACGCCAAGCGTCCGGGCGGCGAGGCGGTACTCGAGCGGTTGTCGGAAATGATGTTCGTCGACGTCGTGCGTCGCTATCTCGATCGCCTGCCCGACGAGCAGACCGGCTGGCTCGCGGGTCTGCGTGACCGCTTCGTCGGTCGTGCGCTCGGTCTGCTGCACGAACGGCCCGCGCATCGCTGGACGATCGACGCGCTCGGCGATGCCGTCGGACTGTCGCGCTCGGCGTTGCACGAGCGGTTCGCCGACCTCGTCGGTCAGCCGCCGATGCAGTATCTCGCGCAGTGGCGGATGCAGGTTGCGTCGCGCTTGCTGCTGGAATCGACGCAGAACGTCGCATCGATCGCGCTCGAAACCGGATACGAGTCCGAAGCGGCGTTCAGCCGCGCGTTCAAGCGGCTTGTCGGCGTGCCCCCGGCCGCATGGCGCCGCGAGCGCCTGCTCCGATCACGCGACGCACGCTCGACCCCCGAAACCACGAAGATCGGCGCTTCGCCTTAGCGCGTCGCGGACGCCCGAGCAAGATCAGCGGCCGCGCGGACATGGCCGGGCGCAGATGCGTGCTGCATCCTCGCGGTCATGACTGCGCAAAACGATGACGCGGTGGTTGTCGACGGCGGCGACGTGCAAACGCCTGTCATGAACGACGCGCCGGGGGATCGCGTCGCAACTGCGCTCGTTCACTTGCATGGCGGCATCGGCGACGTTCACGCGTGGATCGACGGGGCGCTTGCTCATGACCCGCATTGCGTCAGGGCGCTGTGCGTCCGCGCGGCCGCGCGACTACTCGCCGCTGATCATCCGGGCGATGCAGCAGCGGCCGAGGCCATCGATGCATTCGACCGTGCGAGCAAACCGCTCAGCGTCGTCGCGCGCCTTCACTTCGACGCGGCGCGCGCATGGAACGCCGGAGACTATCGGCGAGCGCTCGGTCATTACGAACGGCTGCTCGCCGATCATCCCCTTGACGACCTGGCGTTGCATATGGCGCTCGCGCTCGATTTTCGTTTCGGCCGCCGCGACATGCTGCGAGACCGTGTCGCGCGGGTACTGCCGCACTGGC
>JAICVH010000442.1 GCA_025935435.1 Burkholderiales bacterium | reverse complement strand
GTACCGTTGTTCGCATTGCCCGCCGCGATCGCCACCGCTACCGACGACCCTGCCTGCGCGCCGTACTTCAACTGCGCCACGCTCGCCGTGCCGACACTCACCGTCACGCTCAACCCGCCACCACCCTTGCGCGCATCCCAGGTGCGGAACAACACCGTCGGACTGGTCGACTGACCGATCCCCACCCACACGTTGAACGGCTCGTCCGCCGATGTCGCCGTCAAGCTGGTGCCGATGCCGTTGATCCCGACCACCGGCTGCACCACGTTCACGGCGCGCGCTGCGCTCGTTGTCAGACCAGTTGCGCTCGCCGTCAGCGTCGCGCTCTGCCCCGCCTGCCCTTCCATCCCCGCAATGCAGATCGACGCGAAGAAACTGTTCGCGGGAATCGTCACCACCACGCTGCCCGTCCCCACCGTCGTCGTGTCCGACGGACTTACCCGCACCGCCGCCGCGTTGCTGCTGGTGATCGTCACCGGCGTCGCCGCCGATACGTTCGTCACCTGACCCGTGCTCGGGTTGTACGCCTCCACCCGGATGTTGCTGCCCGAGCACGCCTCCAGCCCCGCCCCCACACGAATCGCTTCGTCGAACTGCTGGCCCGTCTCCGTAAACGCGTACAAGATGCGCAGCGAAGGTGCAGCGTTGACCGTCACGCTCGCCGTATCGGACGTAACGCCGGTCGGTCCAGCCGCCGTTACCGTCGCCGTGCACGGGAGTGTCGCCGTTCCTCCATACGTGAGCGTGACCGTCGCCGATTCCGTGCCGGCCGGAACGGTAACCGACGGCGACACGACGCATCCGGTATTCGTCGACGACAGCGTCAACGGCAAGCCTCCGGGCGGTGCGACCGCGGGGCTGCCGCCGCTCTTCAGCGCGATCGTGACCACCCGGTTGTCGAACTGGAACATCGAGACCGTGGCTTCGGTGATGTCGAGCACGACGCCGACCGACGCCGTCGACGTTCCCGACGCGTAGTTCGGCGCCTGCGCGACGATCGTAACGTTGCCCGGGAACTTGCCGCGCAGCGTCGCGTTGGTCGTCGTCTGTCCCGCCGGTATTGTGACCGTGGGCGTATCGACGGAAATGATCGCCGCATCGCTGCTGGTGACGGCGATCTGTATCCCACCCGCCGGCGCCGGTTGCGCAAGCGTGATCGGAACCTGCGCCGTCGAATTCAGCGTGACGCTGGTCGGTCCGCCGACGGTGATCAGATTGGCCGTAACGGTGACGCCGAGGCTCGCCGAGGCATAGCCGCCGGCTGTCGCGCGCAATGTCGTGGAACCCACCGCGACGCCGTTCACTGTCGCAAAGGCTTCCGTCCCGCCTTGCACGACGTTGACGCTGCCTGGCGAGGCCACGCTCAATACCGACGCGTTATCCGACGCCAACGTAACTGTCTTACCGCCCGAAGGCGCCGACGGCGACAGCGAGACGCGTACCTGTGCCGTTTGTCCAAGGCCTACGAGCTGCGTGTTGACGAGTCCTAGCGAAATCAGCGCACCGGTAGTGTTGATCGTCACCGACGATGGTGCACCGTCCGAATGCGTGTCGTTGCAGACGAGGCGCACCACGTAGTTGCCGGCGAGATCCGGAGTGAAGGTCGGATTGAGCAGCGCTGCGTTCGACAGTGACGCGGCACTGCCGGCGGGCGCCGAAGTGATGCTCCACGCGGGCGTCGTCGTATCGCCGTCGGCGTCGGTACACGTGCCGTTGAGTTGCACGAGTTGCCCCACTGACACCGTCTGGTCGGTTCCCGCGTTGGCGACCGGCGGATGGTTGGCGAGCTCGAACGCACCGATGTCCGCGGCCACGCCCGTTACGCGCGCGAATCCGGTGCCGCGCTGGTCCGTCGTCAGATTCAGCGGATTGCTGCCGGCGTCGATCGCGGGGCTGCCGGCGAGCAACGCGCGCGTTCTCGTCGGCCCGCCATTAACCGCGAGCGGCCCGAGCAGTGGATCCACGCCCGTCACGTTGGCCGTTCCCGCAATCGAGATGTTGCAGCTGCCGCAGATCGTCTCAATCAGCGAGGTGTTCGCATCGATCGTGAACGACGGGATCGTCGCTGTGTTCGTCGCCACGTCCACTGCTGTGGCAACACTGTTCGCGACGATCGACGAGACGAGCGTGAGCGAGGGAGCGAGCGCATTGCCGGTGCTTGGTGGAAAGGTCGGCCCCGTCGTAAGCAGGATGCCACCGGTACGGTTCGCGGCACTGGTGTTGTTGCTGAGCGTCGAATTGTCGATGTCGAGTGCGACGTTGCCGTAGACCCATAGGCCTGCCGCGGTCGCGGGCAATGAATTGTCCGAGATCGTCGAATTAACGATGAGCGCGACACTCGCGGTAGCTTGCGTTTGCAGATCCGAAGCGTTGTTGACAAGGCCGAGGCCGCCCGCACGCGTCTGGTCGCTCGACGTTGCGTCGATGATCGAGTTTTCGGCAATTTCGCTGGCCAGGATCTGCAGTGCCTGAACGTGCATGTATGCGCCACCGCCGAAATAGTTCTTGCCGGGAATGGGCGGATTGGGAACGTCGATGTGGTTGTCGGCGATCCGCGTTTCGCTGATCGCGACGGTGCCGGCTTCGGCGAAGACGCTGATGGCGCCACCGTACGCTTCGAGATCGACCGGCTGTACCCGATTACCGTTGAACACGCTGCCCGCGATGACAATCCCCACCGACGGCGTGCGCGCACCTTCGCAGTTTTCCGCGATATGGATGGCGCCACCGGCGTTAGCCGTGCTGACGGCAATGGTCGAAAGCGGCCTGGCGATGTTTCCCGTGAATTGCGAACCGACGATCGACAACGTCTGGCCGGGATATTGCAGATTGACCTTGAGGCCGCCGCCGCTCTTCGCCACGCTGCTGGTGACGACGACTCCCTGAAGCGTCAGTGAATGGCTCGAGTTGATCGCACCGCCCGCGTTGTCGGTGTGCCGCTGCGCATTGGTAAGCGTGAGGCCCGAGATCGTTACCGGGTAATCGTTCGGAGCGGTGAGCGCTGGACATGCCGGGGCGTTCGCCTCGTTGATCGAGAAGATCCGGTCGTTGGCACTGCCGTCGACGGTGATCACGCCGGCGCCCGGTCCGGCGATGGTCATCGCGCTCCCGATGCGGATCTGTCCCGACGTCAGCGTGATCGTGCCGCTCAGCCCCGACGCAAACACGATGATATTGGCGTCGGCTGCGCCGTTCGCTTGCCCAACGGCAGCGCGCAGGC
>JAICVH010000230.1 GCA_025935435.1 Burkholderiales bacterium | reverse complement strand
ATCCACGGACGCGACTGCACGCGCGAGCCGGCGCATCGGATCGCGCGCATGGGCGTCGCCTACGTTCCCGAAGGCCGCGGCATCTTTCCCAATTTGAGCGTGCGCGAAAACCTGCTGCTTGCCGAGCGGGCGCCGCGCGATTCGCGCGCAAGCTGGACCTACGAACGCGTGCTCGATACGTTTCCGCGGCTGAAGGAGCGGCTCGCGTTCGGCGGCCAGCAGCTATCGGGCGGTGAACAGCAAATGCTTGCGATTGGCCGCGCGCTGATGAGCAATCCCGACGTACTGATCCTCGACGAGGCGACCGAAGGGCTCGCACCGCAGATCGTTCGCGAGATCTGGCGCATCATCGGCGAAGTTCGCAGCAGCGGCATCGCATCGCTGCTCGTCGATCGGAATTACCGCCTGGTGCTTACGCACACCGATCGCGCCGTCGTCATGGAAAAGGGCATGCTGGTGCTCGAAGGCTGGTCGGCGTCTCTCGCGCAGCGCACCGACGCGCTGGCGCGGCATCTCGGGGTTTAACCGTCGGACGCCCGCCTGAGCTCCAACGCCCGTTCGTAAAGTTGCTCGCGCGGTATGCCGGTGAGCTTCGCGGCCACCCGCGCGGCGCGGGCCGGCGGTAATTCCTCGAGCAGTGCGCTCAGCACGCGAACGGTATCCGCGGCAAGCGTCTGCGCACCCGCGCCTCGGGCCGATGCTTCGTCGACGATCAGCACGAACTCACCACGGCCACGGTTTGCGTCGGCCGCAAGCCACGCCGATGCATCGGCAAGCGGCAGCGTCGCAATCGTTTCGAACTGCTTGGTCAATTCGCGCGCGATCGTCACGCTGCGGCGCGGATCGAGCACGTGCGCAAGCTCGCCCAGCGTCGCTGCGACACGATGCGGCGCCTCGTAGACAACAAGCGCGGCCGGCAAATCTGCGAATTCCCGCAGTAGCGCCCGCCGTGCCTTCGCCTGCGTCGGCAGAAAACCGATGAACACAAAACGCTCGGCGTCCAGACCCGCAGCCGATACGGCAACCGCCACGGCGCTTGCCCCTGGAATGGGAACGACGCGATGCCCCGCCCGCCCGACGGCGCGTACGACGCGCGCGCCGGGATCGCTGATCGCCGGTGTTCCCGCGTCGCTGACGATCGCGACACTGCGGCCCGCGGCAAGCTCGTGTCGCACACGCTCGACCTCGCGCGCTTCATTGTGCTCGTGCAACGGGCGCGGACGTGTCGTCACCCCGTAACGCGCGAGCAGCGTCGCGGTGATCCGCGTGTCTTCTGCGCAGATGACATCGACACTGCGCAGGATGTCGAGCGCCCGCAACGTGACGTCACGGAGGTTACCGATCGGCGTGGCTACCACATATAATGAGCCGGGCTCGGCGCGAAACGTGCGCTCCGCGAGGCCGTTCGCATCAGTTTGCGTTTCATCCTTCCCCGTCATGCGCGCTCCGCTTCGTCCTGCATCGCCCGCGCCCCGCTTCGCGCAGCGCGCGACCGGCGTCGTGCTGGCGATCCTCTTTGCCGCGGCGGCATTGTCCTGTGCCTCGTCGCGCCCGGCAACCCGGGTCGAAGTCATCCGTGCACCGATCGAAGATGTGCGACCGTCGCCCCGCGCCATCATCGTCCCCGCGCCCGACCTTCCAGCGGAAGAGCCGGTGATCGTCAACCCCGCGCTGCCACCGGTCGAGGCACCCGATGGCGTGACATCGCTTGCACCACCGCGGGACGAGGAGGATGCACTGCCGCCGCCGGTGACGAGTGACCTGATCGCGCTGGTGCTGCCGCTCGATGTTCCGGCGTACGAGCGTGCAGCGAGCGCCGTCCGTGATGGATTCCTTGACGCCGCCGATGCGGCCGGCCGGCGTGGCAACTGCATCGTCATCGCGCACGGTGCCGACGGCGTCATTTCTGCGTTCGAGACGGCACGCGCAAAGGGCGTGCGCGTCGTCGTCGGCCCGCTCGTACGTGACGATTTGAAGACGCTCGCGATTTCCGGCGTCAAGCTGCCGTGGACGCTCGCGCTCAATCAGCTCGATGATGGATCGCGGCTCCCGGGCGCCATCTTCTCGTTTCCGCTGAGCGTCGAAAGCGATGGTCGCGTGCTCGCCGCGAGTGCTCTTGCAAGCGGCGCCCGCTCCGTGGATGTCATCGAGGGCGAGTCGCCGCTGATGAAGCGCTTCGCAACCTCGTTCGCGCTTGCCTGGCGCAGCAGCGGCGGACGTGTGCCGGACGCACTGCCGTTCGATGCAGCACCCGAAGCATTGACGAGCTTGCGCCGCACGCTGAATCAGCACGTGCCCGACGCCGTGCTGTTGGCGGTAAACGGCGACCGCGCCGCGCTCGTCAAGCCCTTCATCGGTGGTATTCGCGCGTATGCGAGCGGCCTCGTGTTCGAACGGCCGGCGCAGGCGGTCGCGCGCGATCTCGATGGCGTGCGCGTCGTCGAAATTCCCTGGCTGCTGACGCCGGACGCGCCGCAGTTCGCCGGATTGCCGCGCCGCGCGTTCGACAGCACGGCGCTCGCGCGACTGTATGCACTGGGACTCGATGCATTTCGCGTCGCTGCCGCGTTCGAGAACGGCCCGCCCGCGCGATTCGAACTCGACGGCGCAACCGGTCGCTTGACGCTGGTGCCGGGTCGGCAGTTCGCGCGCGAAGGCAAGCTCGCCGTTTATCGCAACGGTGAACTCGTCCCCGAAGCGTCGCCTTAAGCCGACGCCTGGCGCTACGGGCGGCCGCGCCGAATCCATCGCGGCCGCGTATCTGATGCGTGAGGGCCTCACCATCGTCGGCCGCAACTTCCGCACGCGCTTTGGCGAGATCGACCTGATCGCGCGCGACGGCGGCACGCTCGTTTTCGTGGAAGTGCGCATGCGCCGCTCACCGCGCTATGGCGGCGGGCTCGAAAGCATCACCGCGGCCAAGCGCGCGCGCATGCTCGCTGCGGCGAACGGCTACCTGGCGATGCTCGGACGCGAGCCCGCCTGCCGCTTCGACGTCGTCGTCATGCAAAGCACGGACGGTGCAGACGTCACATGGCGCCGGGACGTTCTTGCGGTCGATGACTGATAAAATCGGCGCGTCATGATCGATCACGCCGAACGCATTCGCGGCCACTTTCGCGACAGCGCGCTGCTCAAGCAGGACGCCGCGCAAACGATGGCGGCGCCCATCGCGCGCGCCGGCGCGTTGATGACCGATTGCCTGTTCGCGGACGGCAAGATCCTGGCGTGCGGCAACGGCGGCTCGGCGTCCGACGCGCAGCACTTCGCCGCCGAGCTCGTCGGCCGCTTCGAGCGCGAACGACCCGAGTTGCCCGCGATATCGCTCGCTACGGATACTTCGCTGTTGACCGCAGTCGCGAACGACTACGCATTCGAGCAGGTGTTTGCAAAGCAGGTGCGTGCGCTCGGTGCGAAAGGTGACGTACTGCTTGCCATCTCGACATCGGGCAATTCACCGAACGTCGTCGCTGCCGTCGTCGCGGCACACGAGCGCGAGATGCGCGTCGTAGCGTTGACGGGCAAAGGCGGCGGACGGATCGGTGAACTTCTCGCACCCGAGGACGTCCACCTGTGCGTCCCGCACGCTCGGACGATGCGTATCCAGGAAGTCCACCTGCTGACAATCCACTGTCTGTGCGATGTGATCGACGCCACGCTGTTGGGAGACGATGAATGACGAAACGCCTGCTGTACACGATGTTCGCGCTGCTCACCGGCCTGTCGACGGTGCTGTCCGGGTGCGTGCCGATCCTCGTCGCTGGCGCGGTCGGCGGCACCGCACTGGTCGCGACGGACCGGCGTTCCGTTGGGGCGCAGGCGGACGACGAGGCGATCGAACTCAAGATCTCCAACAACATCGGTGCGGGCTACGGCGACCGCGTCCACGTCAACGTCACGAGCTACAACGGTATCGTGCTCCTCACCGGCGAAGTGCCGACGCAGGATCTGATCGGAGCGATCGCCGAGATCGCCCGCACCACGGCCAAGGTGCGTCGCGTGCACAACGAACTGACCGCCGGCCCGGTCGCGAGCTTCGGGTCGCGCTCGAACGACTCGTACATCACGTCGAAGGTCAAGGCCCGCTTTGTCGAGGCGAACAAGACCTTTTCCGCGACGCACGTCAAGGTCGTCACGGAACGGCAGGTTGTCTATCTGCTGGGTCTCGTGCGGCGCGAGGAAGGCGACGCCGCCGCGCAGATCGCGGCGACGACGTCGGGTGTGGTGCGCGTCGTCAAGCTCTTCGAATATTTGAACTGAGTGCTAGCGGCTGCGCGACTTCCAACGCATCACCTGAATTCAAGCCGATCGCACGCATGAGCGCGCCGCTACCCGCGCCGCGCTACCCGGCGAAGCTCGCCACTCGTTCCGACGCACTGGCTCGAATCGGCGCGCTTGCACGACCGCTCGTATTCACGAATGGCGTGTTCGACCTGCTGCACCGAGGCCACGTCACGTATCTGGAGCAGGCGCGCGCACTGGGCGCATCACTGGTCGTGGCGGTCAACTCCGACGAGTCGGTACGACGACTCGGCAAAGGCGCGGGCCGGCCGCTCAACGGGCTCGACGACCGAATGGCGGTACTCGGGGCGCTCGCCTGTGTCGATCTCGTCGTGCCGTTCGATGACGATACACCGCGCGATCTTATCGTCGCGTGCGCACCCGACGTGCTGGTCAAGGGCGGCGATTATTCGGTCGAAACCACTGCCGGCGCCCACGAGGTAATTGCACGCGGCGGACGTTTCGTTGCCATTCCGTTCATACATCAGCGGTCGACGAGCGACCTCGTCGAACGAATTCGCGGCAGGTAGCGCTGCTATAATCGATCCACTGCATATTCTCGTTTCCGCATGCTGACGATCGACCGCGAAATCGACGCACGGGGCCTCAATTGCCCGTTGCCCATCCTGCGCACGAAGAAGGCGCTGAACGACATGTTGTCGGGTCAGACGATCCGTATCACCGCGACCGATCCCGCGAGCGTGCGCGATTTCCAGGCGTTTGCCCGTCAGACCGGCAACCAGCTGCTCGAACACGGCGAAGACGCCGGTGCGTTCTGGTTCGT
>JAICVH010000702.1 GCA_025935435.1 Burkholderiales bacterium | reverse complement strand
CCTTCGACGCGAACAATCCGTAGCCGACAACGTGTACCGGTCGTCGCGTCGAATCCGTGCGACAGCGTGCGCACGCATCGCCGAGCAAGCGACGAATGGCGTTCGGGGCAGCGCTATGCCGATGTCATACTCGTCCCAAGCTCCCGAACCGGGCCGGCGACAGTACGAAACGGAGAAACGCAATGCGAATCAGACATGTCCTCGCGACGCTTGCAACGCTTGCCGTTGCGGGTCCAGCGCTCGCTGCCGACGTCGGCGTATCGGTCCGCGTCGGCGACCCCGGTTTCTATGGGCGGATCGACGTGGGCAACATGCCGCCGCCGGCGCTGGTGTACGGGCAACCGATCATCGTCGAGCGGGCGTCCGGCGTCGTCCGCCAGCCGCTCTATCTGCACGTTCCACCGGGACATGCCAAGCATTGGAACAAGCATTGCCATCGCTATGACGCGTGCGGTCACCCTGTCTACTTCGTACAGGATCGTTGGTACACCGACGTGTACGTGCCGCATTACCGACGCGGCGTTCGTGCAGTCGTCGAGATGCCGGACGCCGCAGTCGCGGCGCCGCCGGTCGCGTATCGCGTCGTACCGGCAGGGCGGTACTTCGTCGTACCGGTGATGTCCGTGCGCGCGGTTGTCGGCCCGCCCGAGCAACGGTGCTGGGTCGAGCGGCAACAGGTCGTCGAAGAACGGAGCGATGCGCCGAACGTCCCGGGCGCGATTGCAGGCGCGGTCATTGGCGGCGTGCTTGGTCATCAGATCGGCGGCGGGCGCGGCAAGGACATCGCCACCGTCGGTGGCGCCGTCGCCGGCGCAGCGGTCGGCGCGAACGTTGGTCGCGGCGGCACGCAGGTCTACAGCCAGGATGTGCAGCGCTGCCGCACGGCCGGTCGCCGTGCGCGGCCCGAATACTGGGACGTCACGTACCGCTTTCGCGGCATGCTGCACCGCGCGCAGCTCGCGGCGCCGCCTGGATCCACGATCACCGTCAACGCGAATGGAGAACCTCGCGTATAGATCTTTCGCTGGCACCGGCGAAGACTGGCGGCCTTTCGGGGCCGCCTTTTTTGTCTGGTTTCCTAGCGATCGTCGAGCAGCGCACGCGCGCGGGCCGTGGCTGTTACCTCATCCGCCCCAGTGGGCGCGTGCGGCGAGTCCGTGGACGAATCCATCGCCGCGCGTCGCCGCACGATGCGGAGCCATACGAAGATACCCGCCGCGAGCAGAACGAACGGTCCGAGCCACAGCGCGTAGGTGGTCGGCTTGACCGGTGGCTTGTACAACACGAAGTCGCCATAACGAGCGACGAGATAGGCGCGGATGTCGGCGTCGCTCTTCCCGGCGACAGCGAGCGAGCGCACTTCCTTGCGAAGATCCTCGGCAAGCGGCGCGTTGCTTTCCGCGAGCGTCTGGTTCTGGCATACGAGGCAGCGCAGCTCGTTCTCGAGCGCCTTCAGCCGAGCGTCGAGTGCGTCGTCGGCCGCGACGCCGAGCGCGGTGACGCACAGCGCGCAGCACAGGACTACCGTCGCAAGCGTTCTGGCCGTAGCGCCGCGATTCACGAAGGCAACACGTCGTTGCGCCGTCTGTTCACGACCGCTGCAGCTCGCGCACGAGCGGAAGGATCGTCTGCTTCAACGCGTCGGCCGTGAGGGGCCCGATCTGCTTGTAACGAATGACGCCGGCCTTGTCGATGACGAAGGTTTCGGGCACGCCGTAAACGCCGAAGTCGATTCCGACGCGGCCGTCGAGGTCGACGATGGAGAGCCGGTACGGATCGCCGTTCGCCTG
>JAICVH010000361.1 GCA_025935435.1 Burkholderiales bacterium | reverse complement strand
TCATTCGAGCGCCCGCTCCAGATCGTCGATCAGATCGTCGACGTGCTCGACGCCGATCGAGAGCCGCACCAGGTCGGGCGGGCACAGCGTACCGGGACCCTCGACGCTCGCCCGATGTTCGGCGAGGCTTTCGACGGAGCCGAGCGACGTCGCGCGCTTGAACACGCGCAGGCGGCCGGTGAACGCCTTCGCGGCCTCCTCGCCGTCGCGCAGGCGCACCGACATCATGCCGCCGAAACCGCCCTGCATCTGCCGGGCGGCGGTCGCGTGTCCCGGATGCGACGCGAGCCCGGGATAAAGCACGTGCGAGAGGCGGCGATGCGACTGCAGCCGCTCGGCAATCGCCTGCGCGTTCGCGGACGCAGCCCCAACGCGCAGATGCAGCGTCCGCAAGCCACGCAACAGCAACCACGATTCGAACGACCCGAGAACCGCGCCTCCGGCACTACGCACGACAAGGATGCGTTGCCACAGTTCGTCGTTCCGCGCGGTTGCCAGGGCACCTGCGATCACGTCGGAATGCCCGTTCAGATACTTGGTCGCGGAATGCATGACGAGATCCGCACCGAGTTCGATCGGTCGCGTCAGCATCGGCGTCGCGGCAGTCGAATCCACACACACGACCGCGCCGGTCTCGCGTGCCAGCTCGCTTGTAGCGGCGATATCCGTGACGTCCCAGGTCGGATTCGCCGGCGTCTCGATCCAGATAAGGCGCGGCCGTCGTGCACGAACCTGCCCGGCCAGATCGTCGATCGACGCGTTCTCGTAGAACGCGAGCGTCAGTCGCCAGGTGCTTGCGAACTGCACCATCCAGTTGCGCAAACCCCAGTACATGCCGCGCGGCGCAAGCACGGCATCACCCGGTGCAAGCGCCTGGAACACGGCGGCAGCGGCGGCCTGGCCGGAAGCGAAGACCAGCGCAGCCGCTGCCGCTTCGAGCGCCGCAATCGTCGCCTCGACCTGGTCGAAGCTGGGATTGTCAGCGCGCGAATAGATGCGTCCGCCCGGATACCCGCCATCGGCGCCGCGCTCGTAGGTCGTCGAAACATGAATCGGCGGCACGATATCGCGATACGGTTCGGCGATGCGACCCATGCCTTGCGCTGCAAGCGTCTCACGGCGCCGCGAAAATTCCTCGCTGCTCATGTTCGCTTCCCTTTCTCCGCCGGCTTGCCGGCCGGCAGTTCGTCACCGGCGGCCGTGTACGCAGGGGGCACGTATACGTTCAACGTCTTGAGGAGCTGCCTGCCGGTGTTGCGGATTTCGTGACGGTCGCCGTGTTCGATCAGCAGGAGCGTCGATGGTCGCAGCAAGTAACGACGCCGGTTGATCGTCGCGACGCCATTGCCGCTCACGACGAACAACCATTGATCGGCGCCGCCATGTCGATTCCCCGCATGGCCTTCGGCCTTGCCGGGCTCCAGCACCATTTGTGCCGCCTGCGACCGTTTGTTGCCGAAGACGACATTAAAACCCTTGCCGAATCGAAGCGTTTTGCGTTTCATGAGTTTGCTTTGGGTGTCCGTTGCCCTGGAGCGCACGGCGCGCAGACAGACATGGTATCGGCATCCGCGTGACGCGTGACTCGCTTCTGAAACCACGCGCCGGCGAGTGGGTCCAACGTTGTTCATCCCCGATGGAGGAGCTCCATGTCGCATTACGTCGATGGATTCGTCGTCCCCGTTCCCCGCCGCAACCTCGATGCTTACCGCGAAATGGCGGAAAAGGCCGGCAAGCTCTGGATCGAGCACGGTGCGTTGTCGTTCTGGGAATGTGCAGGCGACGACGTGAAGCCCGGCAAGGTCACGTCGTTTCCGCAAAGCGTGCAGCTGAAGGACGACGAAGTGGTCGTGTTTTCGTGGATCGTCTACGAGTCGCGCGAAGCGCGCGACCGCATCAACGCGAAGGTCATGGAAGACCCGCGGATGAAAGGCATGATGGATCCGAAAGCGCTGCCGTTCGACGGCATGCGCATGTTCTTTGGCGGTTTCAAGTCGCTGGTCGAGCTGGAGCGCTGAAGTGTTGAGCAAATCTCCGCTCTACGCGTACATACCCGCGAGCGACGTGCCTCGTGCACGCCGCTTCTACGAAGACAAGCTGACCTCTCACTCCGGCATCGTTTCGCCCGAGCCGCCCATTTCCTTCGGCAGATCCTTCATCTTCGGCAGGCCGTCCTTGATCGGCAGGACGGTCTCCGCGTAATTGACGTGCACCGCCGGCTCGTGCCGGTACGCCGGTATCGTCGCGGCGTACACGTCGGTCAGGTTCCAGTGCGGATGCTCGGTGAAAAGATGCCCGCCGCACTTCCTGCAGAACTTGCGGTAGCTCCGCTCGGTCTTGTGGTACTCGCCGATGTCGGCCGCACCCTTGGTGATGCTGACCGCTTCCGGCTTCCACAGCGAGAACGCGTTCACCGGAGACGCCGACCAGCTTCGGCAGGACTCGCAATGACAATAGCCGGCCGCGACGGGCTCTCCGCTCACCGTCAGTTGCACGTTGCCGCAGAAACAGCTTCCTTCGTACGTCTTGTGCATGGATGTCTCCGTAGTGTTTCGTAGTCGACCGTGCGACTGTAACGACGTCAGGCGGCAGCAAGATTTCACAAACGGCGCGGAATTGTTTCGATTGTTGCGTCAAACGACCCCGCGTATCCGGCGTCGGGGTGAGCCGGCTGAGGGAAACCGGGAACCTATTCGCGGGACGCGACGCCGCGATCGACCAGCAGCTCGGCGATCACACGGCGCACTTCGCTCGGCAGGAACGGCTTTTCGATCACCGGACGTCCGCTCTCGCTCACGAAGTCGCGCAACGCAGACGCGAGCGTATCCCCCGTCACGAACACGACGCGATTCGCGCGCCCCGGCCAGCGCCTCTCGATCTCCTGGTACAGCGCGCGGCCGTCGAGATCGGGCATGCGGATATCCGTAAGAATGGCGTCGAAGTCCTCCGCGGCCATCCGCTGCAGCGCCTCGCGCCCCGACGTTGCCGTGACGACACGATGCCGCGCGCCGTTCAGGATCTCCGCCAGCGCGTCGCGAATATCCGCTTCGTCATCGACGATCAGAATCGCGCTTTGCTGCTCGACGTGCTTCGGCGGAACGACCGTCTCGACGTCGCCTACGTCGACGCCACCTGCCGGCAGCGTCATCGTGAACACCGCACCCCCTTCGGACGGGCAATCGAGCGCAAGCGTGCCGCCGTGTGCTTCGACGATGCCGAGGCTCACCGCCAACCCGACGCCGGTGCCGATGCCGATCGGCTTCGTCGTGAAATACGGATCGAAAATCCGGGCGCGAAGATGCGCTGGAACGCCCGGACCGTTGTCCGCGACGGCGACGCGCACATTCCCGCGTCCAGCGTCGTAACGGCTCGAGATGCGAATGCGACGCGGCGTCGGCTGTTCCTGCAGCGACTGCTGCGCGTTGATGACGAGGTTCAGCATCACCTGATGCAACTGATCGGCGTCGGCGAGAATCAGCGGCACATCGGGCGCGAGGTCCAGCGTGATCTCGACGCCGCTCGTGCGCACGGCGTACGCGGCGATGTCGAGCGCCGCTGTCACGACGTCGTTGATGGCGACCGGGCCGCGCTGCGGCTGCTGCTGGCGCGCCATCGCGAGGAACGTGCGCACGATGCGCGCGCAGCGCTCGGCCGC
>JAICVH010000125.1 GCA_025935435.1 Burkholderiales bacterium | reverse complement strand
GTTGGTGCTCATGCCACCACCGTTGGTGCCCATGCCGCCGCCGTTGGTGCTCATGCCACCACCATTGGTGCTCATGCCACCACCATTGGTGCTCATGCCACCACCATTGGTGCTCATGCCACCACCATTGGTGTTCAGGCCGCCGCCGTTGGTGCTCATGCCGCCACCATTGGTGTTCAGGCCGCCGCCGTTAGTAGCGAGGCCGCCACCGTTCGTGTTCAAGCCCCCGCCGTTGGTGGCAAGGCCGCCGCCATTGGTGCTCAATCCACCGCCGTTGGTGTTGAGGCCGCCGCCATTGGTGCTCAATCCACCGCCGTTGGTGTTGAGGCCACCACCGTTGGTACTCATGCCGCCACCGTTGGTGTTCATCCCCGTTCCGTTAAGCCCGCCGCCGGTCCCGTTGGTCGCTCCACCCTGCCCGCTCAGCGTGGCTGCCGGCGATGCCGACGTTTGAACCGTCGGCGCCGCGCCACCACCCGATTGACCGCCGACCTTGACGTCTTCCGACGTGATCTGCGGCGCACGATAGCGTTCAGCCGGGACGATCGTCCCTGCCGTGTCATTGCTGGGCGGGAAAAGCCCCGTGGACAACGCGACGATCACTGCCGCAGCGGCGATACCGCTGCCGATCACGATCTTACGTTTGCCGGAGAAGCCGCTGGTTTGCTCGTTCATTGTGTCACCCCTCAGAAACGCCCACGGTTGAAAAACTCGGTGAATCGGTGCTCGGTCCCCGGAGCTCCTGCCCCGGGCTTTCTTCAAATTTGCCTCAAATACACCCGACGACGAGAAAAGTTGGTCGACGTCTGGGCGCGGTGGCTTGCGCGACGGCAGGCCAGCCATGACGGATGCGACGAGCCCTTCCGGCGCATAAGGTTGCGGTACGCCGCGCAATCCGTCGAACAATCTCTGGAGTTCGTCGTACTGCGTTCGCGCGGCCGCATCATGGGCAAGGCGCGCTTCCAGCTCGCGGCGCTCGTCCGACGTGGCCTCGCCGTCCAGGACGGCGTGCATCAATTCAACGAGTTGAGAGTGGTTCATGTCGCTTCAGGGCCGGTAGTCTTTGAGTGCGTCGCGGAGGCGATGCCGCGCCTCGAACAAGCGCGATTTCACCGTCTTTTCATCGATTTGCAATATTTCCGCAATCTCCTGATAGCTGCATTCCGAAAAGTGCCGAAGCGTGAGAACGATGCGGTCGCTGGCGGAAAGACCCATCAACGCGCGCTGGATGTTGCGTGACCGCTCGGCGTCGCTGGCCTGCCATTCAGGGTTAGCCGTGTCGGCGCCGGGAAGATCGATTTCGTCATCCAGCCACTCCTCGTGTCCATTGCGCCGCAGCAGGTTGAGCGATTCGTTGACGGCGATCCGGTAGATCCAGCTGAAAAACCGGTGCTGCGAGTCGAAGTCATCCAGGTGCTCGGCAACCTTGAGAAACACACCCTGCGCGATATCGTTCGCGTCGTCGGCGCTGCGGAGTATCCAGAACGCGGCGTTGTAGATCGGCCGCTGATACCGGATGACCAGCTCGGTGAACGCATCCCTGTCACCCTTCCGGTAGCGCTCGACCAACGCCTGATCGACGTCGTTGTCCATAATTACACGTCGCCGCCCGAAAAGTTGGACGCCGTCGGCTACTTTGCGGAGTCGATCTCGAACAACTGGTCGAACCCGGAGTAGGTGAAGATGTCCCGCAGATGCGGCTTGAGGCCGGCAAGGCGCAGCTTGCCGGAAGAAGCGAGCAGTCGTTTCTGCGTCTTCAGCAACACGCCGAGTCCGGCGCTCGAGATGTATTCGAGCTGGCTGCAGTCGAGCGTTACCGTTCCCTGCACCTTGTCCAGAAACGCCTGCGCAGCCGCAGACTGCGCAGCATCGAGGCGCCCGCTCACCACCACGGCGCCGTCCTGTCCATACTCGATTCCCAGCATCCGTCCCCCTGCGCCGGCCGCTAATGCCGCGGCTTCCCGGCTTTGATCCGCAGCTTTATCCGGCTTTGGCGGTTCTTTTCGTCGTAGTCATATTCGACCGACTCGGCAATCTTCCTGATCAGATGCACCCCGAGACCGCCCGGGCGCCGCGCTTCGATCGGTGCCGACACGTCGACGTCCGCCGACTGCGTGATGTCGAAACGATCGACGTCACGATCGATCAGCGTCACCTCGACGCCCTTGTCGATCGTGCTCAGCCCGAGTTGCACCGCGGCGGTGCTGCCGGTCCCGTATTTGACCATGTTCGTGAACAGCTCTTCCACCGCCAGGTCGACGGACGGCAACAGGGTCACATCAAGCGCGGCGCGCGCGAAGAACGACGACGTGAAATCGACCATTGCCGGAATCGAGTCGAAGGTTCGGGCAAAGGTCCGCTCTTCGCGGATCACTTCGACCTTGCGCTTCACCAGCACGGCCGTCATGTCGTCCTGCTGTAGCGCACCGCTCGCGAATGTCGCCACCGACGCATTCAGTCGCGCGAGCACATCGGCCATCGAGCGCTCGCGGTTCGCGGCGATCAGTTCTTGCACGCGCGCTTCCCCGAACTGCTCGGCATGTGCATTTTCGTATTCGAAGATGCCGTCCGAAACGACGGTCAGGATATCGCCAGGCAACAAACGTGTGCTGACCGCCGGCCGCACCGATGCAAGGGGCATCGCGCCCAGGGGAAAGCTCGTGGGCTTGTAACGCTCCCATGTTCGATCGGCCGCGCGATGAATGAAGATCGGCCCCTGCCCGCCACTGTGAAACCGAAGTTCGTCCGTCGTCGGATCGATCACGCCGATGAACGCCGTGATGAAGCGATCGTCCGCCAGTGTTTCGGCAAGCCGGTTGTTCACCTGGATGAACGCCGTATCGAGATCGGCACCAAGGCGAAATGCCATGCGCAGCATGGCGTGCATCTGCGTGACGGACAACGCGGGTGCAATGCCATGGCCGGTCGCATCGCCGAGCACGATCAGCAGCCGACCGTCGACGAGCGCGACATCGTACGTGTCACCACCGGTCAATTCGGCGGGGCGGAACGTCGCGCAAACGTCGTACGAATCCAGTGCCGGCATCGCGGCCGGCAGCGTGCTCATCTGTACTTCGCGCGCCATTTCGAGCTCATGGCGCATGCGCTCGCCTTCGATCAGCGCGCCCATCATCCGCACGCGCTGCAGTGCAACCGCGCACTGCGCGGCGAGTGCGGTAGCGAGCGCCTCGTCGTAGGCGTCGAAAATGCCGTCACGCTTGTTCAATACCTGCATGACGCCAACGAGGGATTCCTTGTGATCGACGAGCGGCAGCGTCAGCATGCATCGCGTTCGATAGCCGGACGCCTTGTCGACGCTCGAATCGAAACGCGGGTCCGCGTAGCAGTCGGGCACGTTGATGATGACGCGCTCGCGGGCGCACGCGCCTACGAGTCCACTGCCTGACGGCACGCGTATCGGCTTGATGCCGGTCGCCACTTCCAGCACCAGCTCGTTCGCCGGCTCGTCGTAGAGCCATACCGATCCGCGTTCCGCGGCGAGCACCTGCTTGGCGGCTGCGACGACTTCGCCGAGCATCGTTGCCAAGTCGAACGGCGCAGCGAGGCCGCGCGTCACACGGAGGATCGCCTCCATGTCGCGCGTGGACAGCTGCCGCTCCGGAACGGGTGCACGCATGGCGCCGCAATGTAGCAGAACCGCGCCGTCCGGGCGGCGCCGTCACAGGGCGTTGTGAATGTCGGTCGCCGCGACGGCCGCCTGGCCGGCCCCGACTGCGATCTGGTTCAGCGAATCGTGAACGATGTCGCCGCACGCATATACGTTCGCAACCGACGTGCGTTGATGTGTGTCGGTGACGATCATACCGTCGTCGGCACGCTCGACATCGAGGGCGGCTGCGATCGTGCCATTTGGGACGCAACCGAGCGCCGAGTACAGCGTGTCGAATCGATAGGCACGGCCATCGGCCGTTTGCAGGCCGACGATGGCATCGCGCGCGACTTCAACTGCCGCGAGCGCTTCCTCGACGACGCTGATCCCGGCCGCCTCGAGCGAGGCTCGATCCTCGTCGCTCTGCGGCTCGCCCGCGAGTGTGAAGAGCGTCACGTCCTCGGCAAAATGACGTATGAACCTTGCTTCGCGTGCGCCTTTGGCCCCCACGCCGATGATGGCTACGCGCTGGTCCTGGATCTCGAAGCCGTCACAGATCGGGCAATGCCGAACGAGTCCGCTTCGGATGACGTTCCGCAGGTTCGGGAGGTCTGGCTCGATATCGACGACGCCTGTCGCGAGCACGACCATGCGGGCATTGATCAGCGTCGCCGATGATCGCGCAGCGAAGGCGCCGCCCGTTACACGCTCGATGGCCTCGATGCGGCCTTCGACGATCCGTGCACCGTAACGCAGCGCCTGCTCACGCAGCCGGTCGAGCAACTCGGTGCCACCGATGCCGTCGGGAAAGCCCGGGAAATTGTGGGAACGCGGGATCAGCGACGCACGGCCGGGCCCGGCGTCGACCACGACGACTGAGCGGCGGAACCGTGCGAGATAAACGGCAGCCACCAGCCCGGCAGGGCCGCCGCCAACGATCAATGAGTCGACATCCATGATTTACGTCCTGAACGCCGGTAGCGGATAGCGTTGGAGTGTCTGTTTTGGTTGGGGCACGGCACGATTCTTCTGAAGGCGAACACGCGGCGATTGACCTCGCGCGCCTGGGGCGGCAGGATAATCATCCACTTGAAGCCGGAGCCAGGAGGTCCTGATGGCCGCTCGCTCGATCGCGTCGCTGCTCGTATCGTTTGGCATGGTATCGATCCCCGTCAAGCTTTATGCAGCGACGCAACCGTCCGCCGGCATTTCATTCAACCTGCTGCACCGCGCATGCGGGTCTCGTCTCCGCCAGCAATATGTCTGCGCAAGCGAGGGCGTCATCGTCGAGCGCGCCGACATGGTCAAGGGTTACGAGTTCGCGAAGGATCAGTATGTGACGTTCTCCCCGGAAGAATTGACCGCGCTTGGCGAAAAGGCGACGCAAACGGTGGAGATCGACGAATTCGTCCCCGCCGAGAGCATCGATCCCATCTATTACGACAAGGCGTACTTCCTCGGTCCGGACAAGGGCGGCGCCAAACCGTATGCGCTGCTCGCCGAGAGCATGCGCCAGACTGGACAGACGGCCGTCGGCCGCTATGCCGCGCGAGGCAAACAGTACATCGTCCAGTTGCGGCCCGTCGAAGGCGGCCTCGTCATGCAGCAACTGCTCTATGCTCCGGAAGTTCGGACGATTCGCGACGTCGAGATTCCCGACGCGCCACTGCGCGACGCCGAACTCGGTCTTGCGAAACAATTGATTGCGCAGATTTCCTCGGATTCGTTCGATCCGACGAAATACGAAGACGAGGTGAAGAAGCGCATCGAATCGGAGATCCAGAAAAAGCTCGAAGGCCAGGAGATCGCGGTGTCGCCCACCGCGCCCGAAACGAGCGGCCAGGTGATCGATCTGATGGACGCGTTGAAGGCGAGCCTCGCCAAGGCGGCCACCAAGCGCACGCCGGCGAAGGCAAGCGCCGCTGAGGAAAGCGCCGCTGAACCGCGTTCTGGCGCCCGCAAGTCGACCAGCAAGGCAGCCACCGAGTCCGTACCTCGGCGAAAGGTGAAGCGCGCTTGACGCCGTAATCCAAGGGTCCGTGAGCGAAGGTTATTCACTGCGCGACGTCGGCAGGCTGCTCGGACTCCCGCGCTCCATCGTTTGCGGATTGATCGACGCGGGGTTCGTGTCCCCCTCGCGCGGGCGACGCGGCGAATACCGATTTTCGTTTCAGGACCTGGTCGTCCTGCGCGCGGCGCAGGCGCTCGTCGAAGCAAAGCTGTCGACAACGCGCATCCTGCGCTCGCTTCGTCGGTTGCGATCCCAGGTGCCGCCGCGTGTACCGCTGTCCGGTCTGCGCGTCGAGGCGGTCGGCGATGCGGTCGTCGTACGCGAAGGCGACGCACAGTGGCAAACGCACGACGGCCAATACGTGCTGCGCTTTCAAGTGGAGTCACCCGGCGGACGGCTGGCATTTCTCGACGTTCCGCCGCCGTCGCGTGACGAAACGGACGAAGCGCTGTTCGAGCGGGCGATCGAACTCGAGCACGTCGACTCCCGCGCTGCCTGCGACCATTACCGGCGCGCGATCGCCGCCAACGCGCGACATCTCGGCGCGTATACGAATCTGGGCCGGCTATTGCATGAGCAGAAGCAGCTAGTCGAAGCGGAAGCCATCTATCGCGAAGGACTGACGCGCTGCGGTCGCGATGGGACGCTGCTCTTCAATCTCGCCATCGTGCTCGAAGATCGCAAACAGCCGGCCGAAGCGGCCGACATGTATCGCGCCGCGCTGATCGAAATGCCGGACCTGCCGGATGCGCACTACAACCTCGCGCTGCTCTGCGAAGCCGCCGGACTCAAACAGGAAGCGATTCGGCACCTGAGCGCATATCGCAAGCTGCGCAGGCGTTAGCCGGCTCATCGATGGAAGAACAGCGATGGACCATCGCGATCGATGGTGTGGACGTGTCGGTCGCGCTCGACGCTGCGATGCATCCCGGGAGTTCCACGATGTTCGTGCTGGCACACGGTGCCGGCGGCCATATGGGCGATCGCGGCGTCCTCGCGCTGTCCGCGCTTTATCGCGCGCGTGGCCTCCACGTCGTGCGATTCAATTTCCCCTTTCGGCAGCGCGGGAGCCGGCGGCCGGATCCGATCCCGCTCTTGCAGCGCTGCATCGCGGACGTCGTCGCTGATGCGAGAGCACGCGTCGATGCCGCGCACTGGCTCGTTGGTGGTCGTTCGATGGGCGGTCGCGCCGCATCGATGCTCGTCGCAGATGGTCAGGCATGCGACGGGCTGTTGCTCCTCGCCTATCCGTTACACCCCGCC
>JAICVH010000515.1 GCA_025935435.1 Burkholderiales bacterium | reverse complement strand
GCCCGTCATGATCTCGTCGGCAATCAGGTGCACGCCGTATTTCGCCGTGAGCGCACGCGCGGCGCGCAGGTAGCGCGCGTCGTACATCGCCATGCCGCCGGCGCCCTGGACCAGCGGTTCGATGATCAATGCCGCCGTCGACGGCGCATGCTGCGACAGGAATGCGTCGAGCGCCGCAATCGCGGCGTCGACGATTTGCGTCGGTTCGCGCGGATCGTTTCCGACCCGTGCGGGTGACGGCAACACCGGGTGACTGCGCAGCAACGGGTCGTAGACGTCGCGAAACAGTGCCACGTCGGTGATGCCGAGCGCACCAAGCGTTTCACCGTGATAACCGCCGGCGAGCCGGGCGTAGTACGTCTTCGCGGCACCGCCGCGCTGCTGCCAGAAGTGGAAACTCATCTTGAGCGCAATTTCGACCGCGGATGCGCCGTCGGACGCATAGAACGCGTGCGCAAGCCCCGGTGGCGCCAGTGCGCACAGTCGTTCCGACAGCTCGATCACCGGCGCGTGCGTGAATCCGGCCAGCATCACGTGTTCGAGCGCGCCAAGCTGGTCGACAATCGCCTGGTTGATGCGCGCGTTCGCGTGACCGAACAGATTCACCCACCACGAACTGACGGCATCGAGGTAGCGCCGGCCGTCGTAGTCGTAGAGCCATGCGCCATGCGCTCGGGCGATCGGCACCAGCGGCATCTGCTCGTGCAGCTTCATCTGCGTGCACGGGTGCCAGACCGCCGCGCGGCTTCGCGCCTGCCAGCCGGCGTTTCCCGCAGCGTCCGGCGTCGACGCTTCGTTCATCCGCCGCTTGCGCTAGACGAACCGCGCCTGCATCCGCTGCACGGCGGCGACCAGCGCCTGCGCGATGCCCGGTTCCCTCACGGAATGACCGGCGTCAGGGACAACGACGTACTCGGCTTCGGGCCACGCGCGCGCCAATGCATCCGCGGCGGCGGGCGGGCAGATGATGTCATAGCGCCCTTGCACGATCGCGCATGGCAAAGCCCGGATTTGCGAGACGTTGCCGAGGATGCGATCCGGCCCGATGAACGCATCGTGAACGAAGTAATGCGCTTCGATGCGCGCGATCGCGAGCGCTCCGGCATCGCCTTCGCAGCGCCCGTTGCCATTGGGCTTGGGGAGCAGCGTCGAACACGCGCTTTCATAGCGGTCCCACGCGTGTGCGGCAGGAGCGTGGACAGCGGCGTCGTCGTGCGTCAGGCGGCGATAGTAGTTGCCGAGGACGTCGTTGCGCTCGTCAGCCGGCAGGAAATGCGCGAACTCGCGCCACGCTTCCGGGAAGATGCGCGCCATGCCGTGCATGAACCAGTCGATCTCGCCCGGAGACGCGAGAAAGATGCCGCGCAGCACCAGGCCGAGCACGCGCGCAGGATGGGCCTGCGCGTAGAGCAGGGCGAGGGTCGAGCCCCACGAGCCTCCGAACAGCAGCCACTGGTCGATGTCGAGGTGCCTGCGTAGCCGCTCGATGTCGTCGAGCAGATGGGCGGTCGTGTTGTCGGTCAACTCCGCCGTGGGCGTCGAGCGTCCTGCGCCGCGCTGGTCATAGAGGACGATGCGCCAGAACGAGGGGTCGTAGTAACGGCGATGGTGCGGAAGGCTGCCGCCGCCGGGTCCGCCGTGGATGAACAACAGCGGCACGCCCGCTGGATTGCCCGAGCATTCCCAGTGCATCGCGTGCCGCGCATCGAGTTGCAGCATGCCGCTCGCATACGGCGTGCAGTCCGGGTAAAGCGACGTATCGGCAGCATGCGAGCGGATCGAATCGATCATGAGTATGGGCGTCGATTTGCGGCGACGACGTATGATCGCACTTCATGAGCGCTCGCATTCAAGAACGGCTAACGGTCGAAACATCGCTGCCGCGCGATGCTTCCGATGCACTGCTCGTCGGTCGGGTCTTCGTGCCGGCACTGAACGGTCCGGTGCTCGTCCGAGTCGACGGCGACGACCTGCTCGACCTGTCGTCGGTCGCACCGATATCGAGCGAACTCTTCGACCGCGCGGATGCTGCCCGCGCGATCCGCGCGGCGCGCCTGCCACGGATCGGTTCGCTTGCCGCCGCGCTGGCCAATGCCGCATCGGCCGGACGCGACGCGTCTGCACCCTGGCTCATCGCCCCCTGCGATCTGCAGGCGATCAAGGCGGCGGGCGTCACGTTCGTCGCGAGCATGCTCGAACGCGTCATCGAAGAGCAGGCGCGTGGCGACCCCGGCAAGGCAGAAGGCGTCCGCGCGAAGATTGCGGGCATCGTCGGC
The DNA here is from genome assembly GCA_025935435.1 of Burkholderiales bacterium. Taxonomy (GTDB): domain Bacteria; phylum Pseudomonadota; class Gammaproteobacteria; order Burkholderiales; family Casimicrobiaceae; genus VBCG01. Next base: position 466 of record JAICVH010000515.1, on the reverse strand, counting down.
GACAACCTGCGCAACGTGCGCCCGGGTTCCGCGGCTGCGACACGCATCAAGGACGTGCTGCTCGCCGAAGGGCTGTGGTCGCAGTATCTCGAAGTCGGCATCGGTCCCGACGCCGAGATCTTCACCAAGTCGCAGCCGATGTCCGCCGTCGGCACCGGCGCCGACATCGGCATTCATCGTCAGTCGACGTGGAACAATCCGGAACCCGAAATCGTGCTCGCCATCAACTCACGCGGCGAGACGGTCGGCGCGACGCTCGGCAACGATGTGAACCTGCGCGATTTCGAAGGACGCAGTGCGCTGCTGCTCGGCAAGGCGAAGGACAACAACGCGTCGTGTGCGATCGGCCCGTTCATTCGTCTGTTCGACGACCGGTTCACCATCGACACCGTTCGGCGCGCGGACATCACGCTGATCGTCGAGGGACCCGACGGGTTCGTCCTGAACGGCGCGAGTTCGATCGCCG
>JAICVH010000534.1 GCA_025935435.1 Burkholderiales bacterium | reverse complement strand
GGCCCACAACGCCAGCATCCGTTCTCCCTGATGCTCGACGGCAAGACCCCAGCCGGGCTGATCCGCCGCGGACCAAAGCGCGGTGAACTTGGGAATGGGGCCGAAAACGTGGAATTCGCCTCGGTCATTGACCGCCATGGCGGTGTCCACGATGGGGCGCGCGTATACATCGCCTTCGATGTTCGGGTAAAGCGAGCTCACGCCGTCAACGGGAAGCGCGTCGTAACGGACGGGTCCTCCCAGCCAGTCGACCCCCTGGAGCCTCAGCGACCCGTTGCGCAAGGGAAGGAAATGGTTGGGGACGACGACGTCGGGCTGCACGAGGCCGAGCGCGGTGAATCCCTTTGTGGCGATAAGTAGATCGCCCCGAGCAAGCCGGGGAAATGACATGCCGAACTCGACTGTCCAGTCATCGTAAGCATGACCGCCGATTGCAAGTGTCTTGCCCGCGAGCGATGCTCCCCGGTCCCCCACCTGACTGATCTGTACGAATTGAATCGAGCCATCCGCGTTGGAATAGATTTGCGCGACGCCAAAATCGCACGGGCAAATCCGGTCCGGAATATTTGCGTCGATCGAAGTCCCGGAATCAACCGGAGGGGATTCGACAACAATACATTTCTGGGCGCGCTCGCACAGGATGTAGTGGTTCGCGAGTGCCCAATCCGAGGCGAACGCCGCCGCGACGATGGCGATCACCGCCGCGCATCGTAATGCCAGGAAAACCTTGTTCATGCCTGTTGCCTCCCGGCCTAACGCCGTGAACGGATACTACTTTCCGCGACGCGATTTGAAGGCCTCCGGGCGTCCGGAACTATCGAAATTCGCAATTTTCTCGGGTAACGTGCATGCCACTCGGTTGGCACGGGTAAAGAATGCCGGCATGACGCAATCGACCGACGGCGGCTCCTCGGTCGTCGCTATCTGGGAACGCGCACGCGCGGGTGATCTGCGTGGCGCGAATGACGCCGCGCGGCGGGCGCTCGATGATTGCATCGATGGCGATCCCTCGCGGCTCGTCGAATTGAATCTCGTCCGGGCCTGCTGCTTCATGCGGCAGGGCAGTCACGCGAAGGCGCAGCGTTCGCTGGACGCCGCGGCTCATCACGCGTCCTCCGAGAACGCGTGCGCACACGCGCTTCGCGTCGGCGCCTGGCGCGCGGAGCTAGCGTACTTTCAAGGGCGCTATTCGGACGCGAACGACATCATCGATCGCATTCTCCCGCCCCTCGAGAAACGCGGTGACCTTGCGTACGTCGCCTTTGTGCTTCGCGTTCGCATCGCCATCCTTCTCGCGCGCGCCGACTACAAGGCGATCACGGCGCTCACCGACCGCGCCATCCGGACAGCAGAGGCGAGTGCCGACGATTACGTGATCGTCCAGATCCTGAACATCCTCGGTGCATCGCACTTTGATCGCGCGACATCCAAGCTTTCCGGACCGCACGCGCGAGCCCATCTGACGGCACTCGATCCGGACGACACGTCGGCAATGGAAAGCGACGCGAGGCAAGCGCTGCAGCTGTTCGAGCGCGCCCGTGCGGTCGCCGAACGGGCGCACTACGAGTTCGCCGCGTGGTACGTGGCCGGCAACATCGAGCGGCTGCAGATCATCCTCGGCAACGCGGAGAGTGCGGTCCTCGCGATTCGAAAACGGCTCGTCAGATTACAGGCGCGCGGAGCGAAATACGACGAGATCGTAACGCGCTCCAACCTTGCGTGGGGCCTTCGCACGCTCGGGCGTTATCAGGATGCCTTGCATGAACTGGAGGTCGCTCTCGCGCTCGCGCGCGAGACCGGCACCTTCAACGTGCTGCATGAGTTTCTCGAGTACGACCGTTCGATCGTCCTGGATGCGCTCGGAGACCGGGCGGCCGCGCGCGCAAGCTATCGACGTTACCTGCAGCTCGTTGGCGCAGGTTCACGAGCGGGGGAAACGACGAATGCGGCGCCACCGCTCGGGGAACGGCGTCCGCTGGAGCCGAACCTGCTGAAGCGTGCCGATCGGTTCGTGTTGGACCATATTGGCGAACCGTTCGCGATCGCACGGCTTGCCGAACACTGCGGCGTCAGCTTGCGCATGCTCGAGAACGTATTCGCCAAATTCCGCGGGATCACACCCGTCGCTCACATCCGGAATATGCGCCTCGATCACGCCCGATTCGCGCTCAGCGCAGCGGGCGGCTCGGTCGCGGAGATTGCAGCGCGCTACGGCTTTCGGAGCCCAACGACGTTCACGCTCGAATACCGCAAGCGCTTCGGGGTTCCACCCAGCCGGGCCCGGCGGGCGCGGGCGGCCTGACGGACCGGTGCGTTAGGTTCGGGCGCGCACTGGAAAACCCCGCGTACCGCATTTGACATAATAACAATTATGCGCAGTACGACAGTGATCGGAGGGCTTGGCTTCCGGGGCAACTTGGGGCCGCCCCGGTCAGAGAACCGATCCAGCCTCGCATCGGCTTGGATGCGCAAGGTCGCCTCGGTCGTGCGGATCCCGGCATCCGCCGCCTGCGTTGCGCGCGACGCGGGAATCGCCCCCTCAAGGACGCGCCGCCGATCGGACGTCGGGGACAACGCGTCGTTCATTTGATCCGACCAACGCGTTGCACCGTTCGACTTGCGTGGTGTTCGTCGCCGGCGCTTTCGCCTGCAGGGACGTTTCG
>JAICVH010000270.1 GCA_025935435.1 Burkholderiales bacterium | reverse complement strand
GGAAATCTTCGAGCAGCCGCGTGCAGTCGCGGATACGCTCGACGGCATCGCGCAGATCGGTCCGGCGCTGTTCGGCGCCAACGCCGCCGACGTGCTGCGGGATGTCGATTCGGTGCTTATTCTCGCCTGCGGGACCAGCTACTACTCGAGCCTCGTCGCGCGACTGTGGATTGAAAAGCTCGCGAAGCTGCCGTGCACGGTCGAGATCGCGAGCGAGTATCGTTACCGCGACAGCGTGCCGCACGCCAACGCGCTGGTGGTCGTGGTATCGCAATCGGGCGAAACCGCGGATACGCTCGCCGCGCTGAAGCATGCGAAATCGCTCGGGCACCCGAAGACACTCGCCATCTGCAACGTGTCGACGAGCTCGATGGTCCGCCAAACCGAACTCGTCTTCCTGACGCGCGCCGGCGCCGAAGTCGGCGTGGCATCGACGAAGGCGTTCACCACGCAACTCGCCGTGCACTTCCTGCTCGCGCTCACGCTCGCGAAGCTGCGGGGCCATTTGCCGGCCGACGAAGAGGAGCGATCGATCGATGCGCTGCGGCACATTCCGGCGGCGCTGCGCGGAGCGCTTGCCCTTGAACCGCACCTGATCGGCTGGGCGCAGCAGTTTGCGAAGAAGCAGCATGCGCTGTTCCTCGGTCGCGGCCTGCACTATCCGATCGCCCTCGAAGGGGCGCTCAAATTGAAGGAAATCTCGTACATCCACGCCGAGGCATATCCGGCGGGAGAACTCAAGCACGGACCGCTCGCGCTCGTCGATGCGCAGATGCCGGTCGTCGCGATCGCACCGAACGACGCGCTGCTCGAAAAACTCAAGTCGAATCTTCAGGAGGTGCGCGCGCGAGGCGGCGAGCTCTACGTGGTCGCCGATCTCGACAGTCACCTGACGGCGGGTGACGGCATCCACCTGATCCGCGTCGCCGAACACCGCGGACTGCTGTCACCGATCGTGCACGTCGTGCCGCTGCAGTTGCTCGCGTATCACACGGCCGTCTTGCGCGGCACCGATGTCGATAAGCCGCGCAATCTCGCGAAGTCGGTGACCGTCGAGTAGCGTCAGACCCGGCGGACGCGGGCGTCGCGCCGAGAGCTGCCCGCCCCTAGCGCTTGAAGAGCGTCGTGAAGAACTTCGACGCTTCGCCCTCCGCTTCCTTGTTCACCTTCTCGTCATAGCGCAGCGGCAGGTTGAATTTCTTGCCGAGCGCAGTCGCCTCGGGGTTGGTGAACGCGTGTACGGCGCCCGGATACTCGATCACGCGGTAGTCGGCCTTGGCCGCGTCCATGTCCGCTTTCAGCTTTGCGTACTCCTCCTTCTTCACGAACGGATCGTCGGCGCCGTTCAGGACCAGCATCTTCGCTTTGACCGTCCCGGGCGCGGGGGCCGTCGTATTGAGGTCGAGCGACGCGTGGAAACCCACGACGCCGGCGAGATCGGCGCCTGCCCGCGCCATGTTGAGCACGACAGCGCCGCCGAAGCAGTAACCGACCGCGCCGATACGCGTGGCGTCGACCGTCGGCTGTTTTGCGAGTTGCTCGCGCGCAGCGTTGAAGCGCGTTTCCATCGCGCGCGGGTTCTTCATCACCGACGCGTAGAGCGCTCCCGCGTCCTTGGGGTTGTCGGCCGTCTTCGCATCGCCGTACATGTCGGCGATGAAAGCCGTGTAGCCTTGCCCCGCGAGCCTCCGCGCCTCGTTGTGTATGTGCTTGGTGATGCCCCACCACTCGTGCACCATGATGATTCCCGGCCGCTTGCCCGATTTCGCGGTGTCGTAGACGACGAATCCCTTCATCGTCGTCTGACCGTCGCTGTACGTGACCGGCGTTTCCTTGATCGCGGCAAGCGCCGGCGTAGTGATCGAAAGCGCGAGCAGAACTCCCAGTAGCTGCGTTGTCATCGTCTTTACCTATGCGTGTCGTGAAATTGAACGAAACGTTGGCCGGGCAAGGGAAGCGCGGCGGTCCACGACCTGCGCTTCGGGCTCAGCGCCGAATGACCGGCACGTACGCGCGCAGCCGTTCGAGCTTGGCGGCATACAGGTCGTGGTCTTTCCGCGTCGTGCTGTTGTCGACCGCAATTGCCAGATGCTCGCGCGCGTGCTCGGTGTCGCCAAGCCCCATGTACGCGAGCGCCAGCCAGAAATGGAATTCGTGGTAATACGCGGCGCGATCGACCTCCTTCGCGAACATCTCCTTGGCGAGCTTGTAGTCACCGTTCTGCATCGCGGCAATGCCGCGCTTGTAGTAACCGAATGGCGGATTCGGTTCCATCTGTTCGAGTTTTCGCCGTAGCTCCGCCGCCGCGGTCGCTTGCCCCCGTAGCGACAGCACCGACGCCAGGTTCGACATCGCGCGCGTGTTCGCGGGCTCGCGTTCGAGCACGTACTCGAACGCCTGCTGTGCGAGCCCGAGATTGTTGTGCATCTGATAGATCACGCCCAGGGTGTTGAAACCGCTCAGGAATCGCGGATCCTGCAGGATGGCCTCGCGCGCCCACCAGTAAGCGTCATTGGTCTCGCCGGACGTCAGTTGCTCGACCGCCCGGTTGTTCATGTACATCGCGACGATCGTCGACTCGTCGAGCACCCAGGTGCGCAAGTTGCGCAGATCCTGGGGTGGCAGGAAATCGATTGTCATCGTCACTTCGTTGGGGCTGTACTCGTGCAGCCGTCGGCCGAGCGACAGGTTCACATGTCCTATCGACAGGTAGAAGTCGCCGCTGCGGCTCCATGTTTCGTCCACGAAGACATGCTGGTAATGCACCGGCATGCCGAGTTCCTTGGCGAAGGCAGCGGTCATGATCACGAGCGACAGGCAGTTGCCCGCGCGCGCGGCAAACGCCTGCGAGGCGTTGCGCGTCTTCGCGGCGTCGTATTCGAGTTTGAGCAGGCCCTTGTCGTACAGGGCCTCGAACAGCCCGTGCTGGCTGCCCTTCGAGCGGATCAGCCGGGCGACGTCGCCCTTCAGGTAGGCGCGCATCTCGTCGCTCATCGCGAACACGTCGGCGGCATCAACGCGTTGTGTGGGTGGGGCGAACAGCTCGTCGTGGAACAGCGCTTGGTAACGCTGGGGTTGCGGCGGCGGTGCGCTGGCGCATGCGGCGAGCGTCAGCGCCAGCGTCAGGATGACCCATTGCTTCATCGAGCGACTCCGCGGAAGGACGGCGTGGACGGAGAAGTATCGCCAGTTCGCCGGGAGGGGTCAACGCAAGGAAAAGAGGCGGAGCACGGGCTCCGCCTCGTTGCCGGAAACGCCGCGCGATGTGCTTGCGACTTGATTGAAATACAGTGCATCTGCGCGGCGCGTTGAAGTCCGACCGGCTTCGTGCTCGGCAGTTTCGCCGCTCGCCGCGTGTCCCTTGCCGATGTGTGCAAACGCTGCTCTCCGTGAGGCATACCGTTTGCATCGCGAGGTCTGCGCCGACCGCGCTTCCGTGGCGATCACGCTGATCCAGCCGATCGCCGTCACCACGCGCGGAATTACATGGACGAGGAGCCAAAATTGCCGAGCCGCAGACCGATCCGCACAAGGTCGGCACAAGGTCGGCACCGCGATCGTCGGCGCTTGCCGTCGAACCGACACGCAACATGAAGGTCGGCATGTTGTCGAAGCTCAATACGGCGATCGCGAAGATCGCTCCCGCGCTGGGCGAAAAAACTCGCCGCGGAACCAGTTCGACCGCCAGCACGACGACCAGCCACCGTCACGCGATGCGAGGCGGGGCACGCGAGCGGCGGAGGCGATATCGGCGGTAATAGGCCAGCGCTGACGCGCAATTGCCATCAACCACACGGAGAACGACGATGCACGAAATGATGACCCGCATGTCCCCCGGTGCGACGACGATGATTCGCATGGACCACACGCACGCGATGGCGACGTTCCACAAGTACCGCGCGAACGCGACACCGGAGAAGAAGCAGGCGATCGCGGAAACGCTTTGCCTCGCACTCGAAATCCACGCGCGTCTCGAGGAGGAAATCTTTTATCCCGCCATGCGGAGCTTCGAGCCGGACCTCGTCAACAAGAGCGTGCCCGAGCACAACGAGATGCGGCGATTGATTGCACAACTGCGTCAGACGCGACCGGAGGACGCATCGTTCGACACGACGCTGCTGGAGTTGATGCGCGACGTGATGCGCCACGTCGCCGATGAGGAGACGATGCTGTTGCCGGACGCCGAGCGCGTGCTCGGCGAACGTCGGCTGTCCGAGCTGGGTGCGGAAATGACGCGGCGCCGTTTCGAACTGGCCGGTCCGCATGCGGGCGAAATGGCGGTGAACACGGTTCGCACGTTCCCGGGTGCGACGCTCGCCTTCAGCGGATTGCTGGTGCTCGGTGCGTTCCTGATCGGGCGTGCAGCCACGCGCGACACGGCAGCACTGCCCGCCATGCGGAACGCGCTTCGAAAGGCCGCGCGGCCTGCACGCATCCGTTCGACCTCGCGCTCGCTGGTGAACCGATTGCGCGACGCGGTCGCCGCTTGACCCACTTGCGCGGCGCGG
>JAICVH010000401.1 GCA_025935435.1 Burkholderiales bacterium | reverse complement strand
CCTCCCGTTGCTTGCTGCCCCTCGTGACAGCGCAAACGAGTACACGAGTTAACGGGACCGTCGCGACGACGGCCCCGAGTGTGTACGCAATGAAAGAGCCATCGGGACTAGCGCAACAACGCGTATTGCGCTCGCCCCGAGGTTTGAACGCGACGTACGTTAGCGCGCGTCGGTGACGCGCCTGCGCGGCATTTCGAGGTCCGCCGCCGTCAGACGGCTTTCATCGAGGCTATAGCGACCGGGCCCCCATGCGAATAGCACAAGCATGCCGCCGAGGATCGACAGGTTCTTCATGAAATTGATCTGCTGCATCATCGCCTGATCGGCCGGCACGTTCCAGAAGCCGTGAAAAATCGGCGTGATGACGATCAGGAACACGACCATGGCGAGCGCTGCCCAGCGCGTCTTCCAGCCGAACGCGATCGCAAGACCCGCTCCCAGCTCGATCAGTATGGCAATGATTGCGAGGACCTGCGGTAGCGGCAACTCCTTGCTCGCGATGTAGCCGACGGTCTCGGAAAAATCGGTGAGCTTGCCCCAGCCCGAGATGATGAACATCAATGCGAGCAATACGCGGCCTATCAGCGCTGCCCAGTCCTTTTGCGTCGTTGTCATAGTTTGCTCCGTAAGGTTCGAGGATTCGTCGCCCGCCGCAGTCGTTGTTTGTTGCAACAACAGGCCCGGCTGACCTCATCGACCTTTCGACAACGAAACTCGCGTGTCGATCGCACACAGGTCCTCGGAGCCAGCGCGCAGGACCCGCCTGCAGCGTCCGCCACTTCCGCGACCGGAATCGCGCGTTCGGCGCGCAGCCTACAACCGAGCGCGCGGCGTACAACCGAGCGCGCGGCCTACAAACGCGCGCGCGGCCTACAACCGATAGGCTGATTTCGCGAGATCGTGCGCGAGCATCGGCGCAAGCTCGTATGCCTCGTCCTCGCCGAAACGATGTTCGGATACCGCGGTGGCGAGAAAGCGGCACGCAACGCGACGCCACACGTCGTGGCGCGCAGGTATCGACATGAATGCGCGCGTGTCGTCGTTGAACCCGGCGGTATTCGCAAACCCCGCCGTCTCGATCGTCTGCTCGAGGAATCGCAACATCCCTTGAAAGCTGTCGTGGAACCACCACGGCGGGCCCAGTTTCAGCGCGGGATAGTGTCCTGCAAGCGGCGCCAGTTCGCGCGCATACGTCGTTTCGTCGAGCGTGAACAGGATGAGCGTCAGGTCCGGCGAATTGCCCACGCTGTCGAGCAGCGGCTTCAGCGCATGCACATAATCGGTGCGCATCGGAATGTCGGCGCCTTTGTCGCGTCCGAATCGCTCGAAGACGACTGGGTTGTGATTGCGGTAGCTGCCAGGGTGAATCTGCATGACGAGGCCGTCGTCGACACTCATCCGCGCCATTTCGGTCAGCATTTGCGCGCGAAACGATTCGGCCTCGTCACCGGTGACCGCTCCGCGCAACGCGCGATCGAGAAGCCGCTGGCATTCCGCGGTATCGAGGCTCGCCGTGCGCGCCGTCGGATGTCCATGGTCGGTCGATGTGGCGCCCATCGACTTGAAGAACGCGCGGCGGATGCGATGTGCGTTGAGATAACCGCGCCACGACGTCGTGTCTTCGCCCGTCAGCGCGCCGAGCTGCTCGACGTTCGCAGCGAAGCCTTCGAATGCCGGGTCCACGACGGGATCGGGCCGGTATGCGGTCACCACGCGCCCGCTCCATCCGCTACGACGAATCTTGGCGTGGTGTGCAAGCGGATCGAGCGGCGATTCGGTTGTTGCGATCACTTCGATGTTGAAGCGCTCGAATAGCGCGCGCGGCAGGAATGCAGCGTCAGCGAGACAAGCGTCGATGCGATCGAAGTAACGATCGGCGCTCTCGGTCGTCAGCCGTTCGTCGATGCCGAACACCGTGTGAAACGCATGATCGAGCCAGAGCCGGGTTGGCGTGCCACGAAACAGCGGATAGTGCTGCGCGAACAGACGCCAGATCGCTCGCGCATCGTACGGTCGCTCGGACCTCGCGCCGTCCGGCCGCGGCACACCAAGGGATTCCAGCGACACGCCCTGGCTGTAGAGCATCCGGAAAACGTAGTGATCCGGCACGATGAAGAGGGCCGACGGATCGGCGAACCGGGCATTGTCGGCATACCACTGCGGATCGGTGTGACCGTGCGGGCTGACGATCGGCAGGTCGCGCACCGTCGCGTACAACGCACGCGCGAGATGCCGAATGCCGGGGTCGGCCGGGAACAGGCGGTCAGGGTGCAGGTCGAGAGGAATCATGCGATCGCCTGCGCAACAGTCGCCGCGGCGCCCCTTGTAAACAATTGACCGAGCCAGCGCGTGACCGGCGCGGTGAAACGCGGCTCGTTGTGCAGGTCTTCGTCGAAGATTGCACGCACGTGGAGCAATCCTTGTGCAAAACCGACCGGATCGCCGCGATGCCGCGCTGCGAGCGCCGTGAATTGCGGCGCGAGTGGATCAGACACCGCGATCGGTCCACCCTTTTCGTCCTCGCCGTAGACGTATCGCATCCAACCCGCTACCGCCAGCGTCGCGAGTTCCACCGAACGACCCGCCGCGAGGTTGTCGCGAATGGTCGCGAGAATGCGTTGCGGCAGCTTCTGCGACCCGTCCATTGCGATCTGCTGCGTTTTGTGCGGTAAGGCGGGGTTCGCGAAGCGCCGCACCAGCGTGTCGCAATACGCGCCGAGGTCGACACCTGGTACACGCACGAGCGCAGGCACCACTTCCTTCGACGTGAACCGGCGCATCCACGCGACGAACGCCGGCTCGGCTGCAACCTGGTAGATGTATTCGTGGCCAGCGAGAAAGCCGAGATAGGCGAATGCCGAGTGACTCGCGTTCAACAGGCGCAGCTTCATCGACTCGTACGGATCGACATCGTGCACCAACGTCGCGCCGACCGCATCCCAGGGCGGGCGTTTGGACGCGAAGCGGTCCTCGATCACCCACTGAATGAACGGTTCGTGCACGACCGGCGCGGCGTCCTCGACGCCGAGGGCTGCGCTGTTGTCCGCGACATCCGCGGCGGTCGTCGCGGGAACGATGCGGTCGATCATCGTCGACGGAAACGCGATTTCGCGCGAAATCCAGTCGGCAAGCGACGGATCGATCAGGTTCGCATACGCCACGACGAGACCGCACACGAGTGCGCCGTTCTGCGGCAGGTTGTCACAGCATACGACGGTGACCGGCCTGCCATGCGTGCGGCGGCGCTCGTCAAAGGCGCGCACGAGCAAGCCGGGCACGCTGCGTGGCGCCTGCGGATCGGCGAGATCATGAACGATGTCCGCGTGGTCCGGATTGAGGCGTCCGGTCGCCGGCTCGTGGCAATAGCCCTTCTCGGTGACGGTCAGCGACACAACGTGCGTATCGCTCGCTGCAAGGCGGCGGCTG
>JAICVH010000773.1 GCA_025935435.1 Burkholderiales bacterium | reverse complement strand
GCCGCCGGATCGTGGAACGGGCGGCTGACGGCAAGCGGTGCCAGTACGCCGTGCACGAGGCGCGCGCGATGCTCGGCCCCCACGGACGGAAAGTTGCACCAGATCTCGCCCCAGCCGGCGATGCCGCTTGCGTCCTCGACGCGGACGAGCACCATCGGGCGGTCGTGCATCGTGCCGAACGACGTGACGACCGGCGTCTTGAGCGGATAACGCCACACGAGTGCGCGCAGCGAGCGAAGCTGGATCGGTCCGTTCATTGTTCGAGCAAAAGCGTCACGGCTTGAGATCCATTTCGAGGTGGATGTAATCGCCACGATACGTCACTTCGCCGAGATAGACGACGACACCGCGGCGGTCCTGACACACGCGACGCACCTCCGCGACGGGTGCGCTCACCGGAACGTCGAGCAATCGTGCGACCGTCACGTCGGCGGTACCGATTTCGAGCGTCTGCCACGCCCGGCCGATCGAAACGCGCGGTAGCTCGAGCAGCACCGGCACGACCGTTTCGCGACGAAAGCGGCGTGGCGCCATGCGGAACACGCGCTCATCGAGATAGATCGATATGACGCAGTACGCTTCACCGTTGCGCGAGTGGACGCGGCGCATGAAGTGGTAGCGGTTCGCAGAGGTGCCGTCATCCGGTTGCAGCCGGGGTGATGCCGATGCTTCGTCGATCAGCGTCAGGTTCGGTGTGTCATTGCGGTACACATCGGCGAGCGCCTGCAGGCTCGTCTGCAGCATCAGGCCGCGATGACGCGTCGGCTGTGCAGTGACGAACGTTCCGCGTCCACGCTCGGCGGATACGAGTCCATCGCGCGCCAGAAGTTCCATCGCCTGCCGCACCGTGACGCGTGCAACATCGAACTCCTGCATCAGCGCTTCGAGCGTCGGCAGCTTGGTGCCGGGCGGCCAGCGGTTGCGCACGATGCGCTGGCGGAACACGTCGGCAAGCTGCGCGTAGCGCGGCATAGGGCCGCGAAACAGTGGCGGTACGGCGTCGTGCGCGCTCTTGTGCATAAGGTTCTATCTATAGTACGTTTGGCCCCTGACGACGGCAACCCATCGTTCGTGCACCGACTTCATCGACCGCTGTTGATCACGCTGCCGTGGGTGATCGTCGTCGCGATCTGGTACGCCATCGCGTACTCGGGGCTCGTCAATCCGTCGCTCGTGCCGACGCCGCACGTGGTCGCGGTGCGCTTCTGGCAGTTGTTGACGACCGCGCGGTTGCCACTGGACATTGCAATGTCGACGCAACGCGTCATCCTCGGCGTCGCACTGGGCATCACCGTCGCCGTGCCGGCGGGCTTCGTGCTTGGCTGGTACCGCAACGTGCGCTTGTTCATCGATCCGTTGATGAACTTTTTCCGCGCGCTGCCGCCGATCGCACTGATACCCCTCGTGATCGTCTATTTCGGGATCGGCGAAGCGGCGAAGGTCGTCATCCTGTTCTATGCGTCGTTCTTTGCAGGCGTCATCGTCATGTACGAAGGCATC
>JAICVH010000391.1 GCA_025935435.1 Burkholderiales bacterium | reverse complement strand
GAAGGCGCAGGGTTTCGAGCGCGCGAGGATTGCGAAGGTGAGTGAATACGAAGTCGAGGCCAACTGGAAACTCGTCTGGGAAAACAACCGCGAATGCTTCCACTGCGTGCAGTGTCACCCGCAATACGTGAAGGCGAATTTCGACGTCTATGACGAGGCGTCCGCGTCCGAGTCGATCCGGCAGGCGATGGCCGCTGCCGTCGCGCGCGCGGAAGCGAAATGGTCGATGCAGGGCATCGCCATTACGCATGCCGGAGGCGGCCTGGCGCCGTTTCCCGATCCCGACCACGACCTTTGGTACGCCGCGGATCGCACGGTCATGGTCGACGGGTTCGAGACAGAGTCGATGGACGGCCGCCGCGTGGCCCCGCTGATGGGCGACTACCGAGATGCGGACGTCGGCGTGCTACGCATGCGCAGCATGCCCAATTTCTGGGTGCACGGAAGCTGCGACCACGCCGTCGCGGCCCGGTTGCTGCCTGCCGGACCTCGCAAGACGATCGTGCGCGGCTACTGGCTCGTCGATCGGCACGCCCGAGAGGGGGACGACTACCAGCTGGAGCGGCTGCTGCCGTTCTGGGATCTCACCAACCAGCAGGATTGGGAGATCTGCAAATGGCAACAGAAGGGCGTCGATTCCATCGCCTACGAGCCTGGTCCGTTGTCGCAGCGCAAGGAATACAACGTCGACGCGTTCATTCGCTGGTACCTGAAGGAAATGCGCGGCGGCGGTGCTTCGGGCAATGTCGCGAGGACGCTGACGCGCGTTGCATGACGCCCGTTGGCGCGCTTTAAAAAGTCGGCCGATACGTCGCGCATTGCCGGGTGTCTTCAGCGGCGGCTCACCGTCGTCGGGCCGCTCGGCCGGGTGCGCAGTCAACGGATCAGCGAGACGCTGGCGGCGCCGCTCGCGCGCAAGATGATCCGAAACAGCAGCAGCGCAAGCGCGACGACCAGCATGATGCAGACGGAGAACGCGGCCGCCTGGTTCACGTTCCCCGCGTCGTCCAGTAGCAGCACCGACACGGCAGCGACCTGGGTCACCGGCGTCACGAGAAAGATCACCGCCGACAGCGTGACCATGCTGCGCACGAAAAAGAACACGCCCACGCTGACGATCGAGGGCGCAATGATGGGCAGGATCACATCCCGCAGCGTTCGCAGGAAGCCGGCGCCGAGCGACGTAGACGCCTCGTCGAAAACGCGGCTGATCTGGTTGATGCTCGTGGTCGCGATGAGGAAGCCTTGCGCGTGATAGTGGTACACGTTGCAAAGCGCGAGGATCAGCAGCGTGCCGTACAGGAACTCGAGCGGATTCTGCGGGTTGTTGAAGACGAGGATATAGCCGAGGCCGAGCACCATGCCCGGCACGGCAGCGGGGAGTATCGACAGGAAGTACAGGCACTGACCGGCGGCGCTACGGAGCCGCCGCGTCACGCAAGCGCCACCGATCGTGACGATGACGCCGATGCCCGCGGCCATCAACGACACCCAGATGCTGGTCCATAGCGGCTGCAGGCCGTTCTGCACTTCGAACCGGTAATGGCGAAGGCTGACGTGCATGTTGTACGGCCACAGCGTCACGAAGCTGGCTACGACGACGATCAGCACGATCGCCGCGATCATCGCCGTGATCAGCGAGGCCACCACCACGCCGGCCGCGTCGCGCCAGCGCTCGCGCAAGACGACGAGCGGCTGCGACCGTTCGGTGATTGACGCGCTGTGCCGGCGCATGATCCATTTCTCGGCGATCACCGCGAGTGCGGCGGGGATCAGCAGCATCACGCCGATCACCGCGCCCATCTGAAAATTGCCCTGTCCGGAAACCTGGTTGTAGATCTCGGTCGCCAGCACGTTGTAATCGCCGCCGATGACCATCGGGTTGCCGAAATCGGTGATGACGATCGTAAACACGACGAACGTCGCGGACAGGATCCCGTATTTGGTGGACGGTAGCGTGATGTCGCGGAAGATGCGCGCACGCGATGCGCCGAGCACTTGGGCGGACTCGTACAAGCGGGCGTCGGCAACGGCAAGCGCCGCCGACAGGATCAGGTAGGCGTGGGGAAAGCTGTAGAAGACATCGGAGAGGACGATTCCCCAGAAGCCGTAGATGTCGATCGACAGGCCGAAAGTCCGGTTGATGAGCCCGTTGCGTCCGAACATGAACACGATGCCGAGCGCCTGCACCAGCGACGGCGCGAACAGCGGCAACAGCGCTACCGAGCCGAATACGTTCTTCAGCGGCATCGCCGTCCGGCGCATCGCGTACGCAAACGCGTAGGCAAGCAGTACGGTGATGGCCGTCGTCGTTGCGGCAACGGCGAGACTGTTGCCGACGACCCTCGCGAACTTCGGGCTGTTGACATACCGGACATAGTTGCCCATGCCGATGCCATCGGCGGTGACGAAGCTCGTCTTGAAGATCTCGAACAGCGGCGCGACGACGAACACGACGAGAGGCACGACGACCGCGGTCGTCACGCCGAGCACCGCGATCCAATCGGAATCGAATCGTCTGGAAGCCGGTGATACGGGTGCGGCGGCCGCCGTCATTTCGTGGCGTCCTGCAGCCGGTGCACGGCGGCAGCGGGAATGCGGACGGACAACATGACCCCTGCCGCGAGTTCGGTACGCCGGCCACGCAACTCGAGCAGCAGGCGCTTGCCCTCGACGTTCAACCTGATGCGCGTGAAACTGCCGAGAAAGATGCATTTCTCCACGTGCCCCACGACGACGTCGGGCGACCGAACGTCGGCATCGACGAGCTCGATGTGCTCCGGCCGAATGCCGATGTACGGATCCGCAGCACCGTTGTCGTTGACGGCGGGCAGCTTTGCCACGGACGTCTTGACCAGGTTCATCCGTCCGATGAACTCGGCGACGAAGCGGTTCACCGGCTGGTCGTAGAGATCGACGGCGCCGCCGACCTGCTCGATGACGCCCGCATTCATCACGACGATGCGGTCCGCCATCTCCATCGCTTCGTGCTGGTCGTGCGTCACCATGATCGTGGTGACGCGCAACGCCGTTTGCAGGTCCTTGATCTCGCCGCGCAATTCTTCGCGTACCTTGGCGTCGAGCGCGGAGAGCGGCTCGTCGAGCAGCAGCACGGTGGGCTTTGGGGCGAGCGCGCGCGCAAGCGCCACGCGCTGCTGCTGCCCGCCCGACAGCTGATGCGGATACTTGCCGGCCTGGTCACGCAGGCGGACGAGCGACAGCACCTCGTCGATGCGTGGACCGATCGCGCGCTTCGGCCATTTGCGGCATTCCAGACCGTAGCCGATGTTCCGTGCCACCGACATGTTCGGAAACAGCGAATACGACTGGAACACGATGCCGAAATTGCGCAAGCGGGCCGGGACGCCGACGAGGCTCGCGCCGTTCTGCATCACGTCGCCGCCATCGGGCGACTCGAGCCCGGCGATGACGCGCAGCAATGTGGTCTT
>JAICVH010000468.1 GCA_025935435.1 Burkholderiales bacterium | reverse complement strand
TCCTCGTCGAAGCGTTGCGCGTTGCGCAGAACCAGTTCGGCAAGGGCAAGGTGATGACGCCCGAGCAGCTGCGCTGGGGCCTCGAGCATCTGAATCTCACCGAAGCGCGGATCGCCCAACTGGGCGCACCGGGTCTCTTCCCGCCGATCAAGACGAGTTGCAGCGACCACGAGGGCTCGGGCATGGTCAAGTTCCAGCGCTGGGACGGCACCGGGTTCAAGCAGGTGACGCCGTTCATGGCCGGTGATCGACAGCTCGTGCGAAAAATGGTCGAGGAGGCGGCAGGCAAGTACGCGACCGAGAAGAAGATCTCGGTGCGCGATTGCGCCAAGGAAGGCTAGTCGTTCAGGCGATGCTCCTCGGCATGGTCGGGGAGCATCGCGTTCCGTTGTATCGGAGCACCGCAACCCAACGTCGTTGGCAGCAATCGTCGTCATGACGACACAACTGCAACCTGCGCCGGCGGCATTCCTGTCGGTCAACAACATCGAGGTGATCTACGATCACGTGATCCTCGTGTTGAAGGGCGTGTCGCTCGATGTGCCCGAAGGCGGCATCGTGGCGCTGCTCGGCGCCAATGGGGCCGGCAAGACGACGACGCTGAAGGCAATCTCGAACCTGCTCCGCGCCGAGCGCGGCGAAGTGACCAAAGGCACGATCGAATACCGCGGCGAGCGCATCGATCGCCTGACACCGAACGACCTCGTCCGGCGTGGTGTGTGCCAGGTGATGGAGGGTCGCCATTGCTTTGCGCACCTGACCGTCGAGGAGAACTTGCTGACCGGTGCGTTCACGCGCAAGGGGTCGCGCGCCGACATCACGACCGCACTCGACAAGGTCTATCACTATTTCCCTCGGCTCAAGCAGCGGCGTACGAGCCAGGCGGGCTACACGTCGGGCGGGGAACAGCAGATGACGGCGATCGGCCGCGCGCTGATGGCGCAGCCGTCGATGATCCTGCTCGACGAGCCGTCGATGGGCCTTGCGCCGCAGATCGTGGAGGAGATTTTCGAAATCGTCGGCGACCTCAATCGAAACGAACGCGTGTCGTTCCTGCTCGCTGAGCAGAACACGCTGGTGGCGTTGCGTCACGCCGGCTACGGGTACATCCTGGAAAACGGCCGCGTCGTCATGGACGGCGTCGCGCGCGAGCTCGCCAAGAACGAGGACGTGAAGGAGTTTTACCTCGGGCTGTCGACGGCGGGCCGCAAGAGCTTTCGGGACGTCAAGCACTATCGCCGCCGCAAGCGATGGCTCGCGTGACTCGACCGGCGTAAAAGCTGCTGCGCGGTCCATCGCCGAATCCATGACCGAGCATTTCGACGCACTCGAAACGCGCGACCCAGAGATCCGCGAGCGTGAGCAGCTCGTGCAGCTCGCGCGTCAGGTTGCATACGCGAAAGCCCACGCGCCGGCGTTTTCACATGCGCTGCACGAAGTCGACGCTGCCTCGATCACCTCGCGCGAGGCGCTCGCGCAGTTGCCCGTCGTGCGCAAGTCGTCGCTTGCGGAATTGCAGGCCGCCGAGCGGCCGTTCGGCGGCTTTGCGTCAACGGCGTGGGGACGCGCACGCCGCGTGTTCGCGTCGCCGGGTGGAATCTACGAGCCCGAAGGTGCGGCGCCCGATTACTGGCGACTCGCGCGCGCGCTGTTCGCTGCAGGTTTTCGCGCCGGCGATCTCGTGCACAACTGCTTTTCGTATCACCTGACGCCCGCCGGCTCGATGCTCGAAACGGGCGCACATGCGCTCGGTTGCACGGTGTTCCCCGGCGGGATCGGTCAAACCGAACAGCAGGTGACGGCAATGGCCGATCTGCGCCCGGATGGCTACGTCGGAACGCCGTCGTTCCTGCGCATCATCCTGGACCGTGCCGCGGAGCTCGGGATTGCGTTGCCCAGCCTGACCAAGGCACTCGTGTCGGCGGAACCGTTCCCACCGTCGCTACGCGATGCGTTCAAGGCGCGCGGCATCGACGGTTACCAGGTCTACGCAACGGCCGACGTCGGAACGATTGCGTACGAGACGCCTGCGCGTGAAGGGCTCGTCGTCGACGAAGGCGTGCTGGTCGAGATCGTGCGTCCAGGCACCGGCGATCCCGTTGCACCGGGCGAAGTCGGTGAAGTGGTCGTCACGACGCTTTCCAACAGCGACTATCCGTTGATTCGCTTTGGCACGGGCGATTTGTCGGCAATGCTCGACGGCGCATCGTCGTGCGGGCGCACCAACCAGCGAATCAAGGGATGGCTCGGACGCGCCGATCAGACGACGAAGGTCAAGGGAATGTTCGTGCATCCGGCCCAGGTCGCCGCGATCGTCAAGCGACATCCCGAGGTGCGGCGAGCACGGCTCGTCGTCGACAATCCGGGCGGTAGCGACCGCATGGTGCTTCACGTCGAAACCTGTGGCGTCGACGCGCCGATGGCGCAGGCGATCGTCGATTCGATCCGCGAGATCACCAAGCTGCGTGGCGACGTGACGTTCCGAGCGGTCGATGAACTGCCGAACGACGGCAAGGTCATCGACGACTTGCGCAAGCTCGAGTGAGCGAGGCGCGCGAGGCATTAGCCGAGCGGAGGCCCGAAGGGCGCGGCGCCGCGCGGAGCGAGGGAGGCCGACGCGTGACCGACCGGCTCAGCTACGCGGTGCAAGGAGCGCAAGAGTGACCACGGCGCGCGACGTGAAGCCGG
This sequence comes from Burkholderiales bacterium, assembly GCA_025935435.1. Classification (GTDB taxonomy): domain Bacteria; phylum Pseudomonadota; class Gammaproteobacteria; order Burkholderiales; family Casimicrobiaceae; genus VBCG01. The sequence continues at coordinate 316 of JAICVH010000468.1, read as the reverse complement.
GCACGGCACGTGCTGATCCGCTGAGCCCGCTGCAGGACGAGACGCTTCGCAGTATCGCCGCGTCGGGCATCATTCGAACGTTCCCGCGCAACACGGTACTGATCAATGAGGGCGACGTCGGCGACGCGCTGTACGTGCTGCTTTCGGGACGCGTGAAAGTTTATTCCAGCAACGACGCCGGCCGTGAATTCGTCATTGACTTTCACGGCGCCGGCGAATACGTCGGCGAAATGTCCCTGGATGGCGAACCGCGCTCGGCATCGGTCATGACCGTCGAGCCGACGACCTGCGCAGTCGTCAGTCGCACGCAGTTTCG
>JAICVH010000385.1 GCA_025935435.1 Burkholderiales bacterium | reverse complement strand
TTCCTCGAGGAAGCGGCCGGCGTCTCGAAGTACAAGGAGCGGCGTCGCGAAACGGAAGGCCGCCTGTCCGATACGCGCGAGCATCTGTCGCGCGTCGATGACATCCGTACCGAACTCGGCAATCAACTGGCGCGTCTCGAGGAGCAGGCGAAGATCGCCGCGCAGTACCGTGAACTGGAAGAACGCCACCGGCAGGCGCAGCACCTGCAATGGCATGCGAAGGCGCAGGAAGCGATTCGTGCGCGCGAGCGCAGCGCGGCGGAGATTGCGACGCTGACTGTGGCACTCGAAGCGCTGCAAGCAGACGTGCGCACGGCGGAAACGCGACTGGTGACCTTGCGGGACCAGCACTTCGCGTCCGGTGACGCCTTGCACGAAAAGCAGGGTGCATTCTATGCGGCCAATGCCGAGGTGACGCGGCTCGAGCAGCAGCTCGCGTTTGCGCGCGAGAACGAAACGCGATTGACCGACCAAGTTGCGCAGCTCACCGAAGCGATCGGCGCGCTGACGGCGCAGCAGTCTGCGCTCGACGGTGAACAGGCGTCGGCGGAACACGCGCTCGAGCAGGCGGTCGCGGCCCGCGCGAAAACCGCCGAGGAGGAAGCGAACGCGCTGGCCGCGCTGCCCCCAAAGGAGGCCGCAGTGGACGATGCGCTCCGTCAGTTCGGTGAGATCCAGCAGCAGATCGCGTTGACCGAGCAGGGCGTTCGCGTCGCGGAAACGCGGCGTGACAGCGCAGCGCAAGTGCTTGCGCGCATCGCCGAGCGCCGCGAGCGCCTGAACGCCGAATTGACGTCGCTCGCTGCGCCGGCAAGCGATCCGATGCGGTCCGTCGAAGAGCAACTGGAGCAGGAAAAGGCCGACCTCGCTGAAAAGCAGCAGCTGCAGGCTGAGCTGCAGTCGACCGTCCAGACGCTGCAGGACCGCCAGCGCACGTCCGCGGAAGCGTGGCAGGCTGCGAGTCGCGGCCTGGCCGATCTGACGGCACGCGCTGATGCACTGTCGACGCTGCAGGCGAGGATCGGTCACGGCAAGGACATCGACGGCTGGCTCTCCGCGCGCGGACTGACGGATGCCAGGCGGCTGTGGCAGGTGCTCGACATCGAGGCCGGCTGGGAGGACGCGCTCGAAGCCGTGTTGCGCGAGCGTCTGAATGCGTTGAATGTCGCGGCGCTCGACGAAGCGCTCGCCTGGGTGGGGGACGCCGGGCCGCCCGGGCGCATCGCCGCCTACGCCGAGTCCCCCGGTACGTCGGTCGCATCGGAGGCTCCCGACGATGCACTCGTCGCCAAAGTGCGCAGCGCGACGCCGGCCGTTGCGCGCGTCCTCGCCGACGGGTTGCACGGTGTGCGTTGCCGGCGTGATCTTGCGACGGCGCTCGCGGATCGGGCGTCGCTTGCGGTCGGCGACACGTTCGTCACGCCGGAAGGTCATCGGGTCAGCGCGCAAAGCCTGCTGTTCTTTGCCCCGGACAGCGAACTGCACGGCGTGCTCGCGCGGCAGCGCGAACTCGCGGAACTAGGGGCGCTGATCGACCAGGCGCGCGGCATCGCCGACGCGTCGCGCAGCGCGCTCGATGCCGTCGAGCGCGAATTGAAGGATCGACAGACGACGTGGCATCAGGAGAGCCTTGCGCTCGCCTCGCAGCAGCGGCGCTGTCACGATCTCGAGCTCGAACTCGTGCAGCTGCGGCAAACGGCCGAGGCTGCCGAGAGGCGCCGAGCGCAGATCGCCCAGGAAACAGACGACCTCACGAGCCAGCACGCGCAAGGTACCGAGCAGCATGACGCGATCGCCGCCGAAATCGCCAACCTGCAGTCGCGGCTGCACGACGAGATGGCACGGCGAGATTCCCTGCGCAGCGTGCGCAATGAAGCGGAAGTCGCGCTCGCGCGAAGCCGCGAGCAATTACGCAATGCCGAGCGTGCCGCGCAGGAAGCCGGGTTTGCGGAACGGACTTCGCGAGATCGGCTCGCCGAGCTCGCACGTCGCCGGGAAGCGCTCGGCGCGCAGGTCGCGCAGCAACAGACGCTGCTCGATCAATTGACGAGCGAGCGCGCGTCGATCGACTGGACACCGGTCGAGGAAGCGCTGCAACGGCAACTCGCCGCACGCGGCGGCGCCGAGCAGGCGCTATCCGACGCGCGCAATCAGCTGGAAGCGCTGACCGCGGAGCTTCGCGCGAGTGATGAAGCGCGGCTTGCCGCCGAGCAGAAGCTCGATCCGGCGCGCGCGAAGATCCAGGAGATGCAGCTGAAGGAGCAGGCGTCCCGAATGGCCGAGGAGCAGTTTGCCGAGCAACTAGCCGACGCCAAGGCAGACGTCTCCGCCTTGCCGGAAGCGCTGAAGGCGTGGGGCAGCGCGCGGACGCTGCCCGCCGAAATCGAACGGCTGGCGAATGCGATCGCGGAACTCGGCGCCGTCAATCTCGCTGCACTCGACGAACTCGCGCAAACGTCCGAGCGCAAAACGTACCTGGACCGACAGGCCGCCGATCTCACCGAAGCGATGACGACGCTCGAGACGGCGATTCGCCAGATCGACCGGGAATCGCGTGAACTGCTGCAGCAGACGTTCGACATCGTCAACGACAACTTCGCGCAGCTGTTCCCGACGCTGTTTGGCGGCGGCCAGGCGCGGCTACTGCTGACCGGCGAGGAGATCCTCGATTCCGGCGTGCAGGTGATTGCGCACCCGCCGGGCAAGCGCAACACGACGATCCACCAGCTGTCGGGCGGCGAGAAGGCGCTGACGGCGATTTCGCTCGTGTTCGCGCTGTTCCAGCTGAACCCGGCACCGTTCTGCCTGCTGGACGAAGTCGACGCGCCGCTCGATGACTCGAATACCCATCGCTTCTGCAGGATGGTGCAGGACATGTCGTCGGAATCGCAGTTCCTGTTCATCTCGCACAACAAGATCACGATGGAAATGGCGAATCAGTTGATCGGCATCACGATGCCCGATCCAGGCATCTCGCGCGTCGTCGCCGTCGACATCGCCGAAGCGCTCGAGCTCGCCGCCGAAACCGAACTCGCGACCTGACCCTTCCGTGAGCTCGCTGCAAATCGGACTGATCGTCGCCGGCGTCCTGCTGGTGGTCGCGGTGATCGTCTACAACCAGTGGCAGGAGCGACGCATCCAGCGCAATGCGGCGAAGCAGTCCGAGGGCCCTGCCGAGTTCCGCATCGGACGCGGCGCACCGCAGCGCGTCGAGCCGACGCTCGGAACGCGCGACGCTGCCGTCGCACCGGCCGATCGCCCACCCGCGGTGCATGTGCCTCACGACGGCGAGAACGCGTTCGAAATCCCCGGCGACGTCATTCCACTGCCCGCCGACATGCGGGACGAGCAAGCGACTGCATCGGACGCTCAAGACGACGCGTCGCTGCCGACCGACACGGTGCCGGCGTTGGTTGGATCCGGCGCATCGCGAAGTGCCGCGGCACGGTCAGCGTCGGTGCCCGACCACGAGATCGAGTGCCTGATCCCGGTGCAGCCCGCCGCGCCCGTC
>JAICVH010000709.1 GCA_025935435.1 Burkholderiales bacterium | reverse complement strand
GCCTGCCCGTGGCGGTGACGACGACGCCGTGCACCTGTACGTGATCCGAACGAAGTCGCGCGACGCGCTCGCAGCGCACCTGATGCGCCACGGCGTGCAGACGGACATACACTATCCGATGCCCGACCATCGCCAGCCTGCTTATGCCGCGCGCTCGTCACCGGTCCAGGACCTGCCGGTTACCGAGCGCCTTGTGCGCGAGGTCCTGACGCTGCCCTGCCATCCCGGAATGACGGACGAGGAGGTGCTGCATGTCGTTGCAGCCTGCAACGGCTTTCGCGCCTGACTGCGCGGTCATCGTTCCGGTATACGGCAACGAGGCCGACATCGGCGACTTGCTCGCGCGACTCGCCGAACTGCACGCGCGCGTACCCGGCGGCATCGAGGCAGTCTGCGTCGTCGACGGGAGTCCCGACGCGTGTCATGCGCTGCTCGCCGCCGCGCTCCCGCGGATGCCGTTTGCGTCGCGGCTCGTACTGCTGTCGCGCAACTTCGGTTCGTTCGCGGCGATCCGCGAAGGACTGCGCGTTGCGGGCGGCCGCTGGTTCGCCGTCATGTCTGCGGACCTACAGGAAGACGCGACCGTTGCACTCGCGTTCTTCGGCGCGTTGCGAGCCGACGAGGCGGACGTCGTGCTGGGCGTGCGCGAATCGCGCGCGGATCCGTGGACCGACCGCCTCGCGTCCGCCGCATTCTGGGGTCTCTATCGAACTTTCATCCGGCGCGATCTGCCGCCCGGTGGGGTCGATGTGTTCGGTTGCAACGCGGCGTTTCGCGATCACCTCGTTGCCCTGACCGAGTCCTACAGTTCGCTGATCGGGCAGCTGTTGTGGCTCGGTTTCCGTCGCAAGCTCGTCCACTATCGCCGCATCGCGCGCCGGCACGGCAAGAGTGCGTGGACGTTGCGCCGCAAGATCGCTTATCTGCTGGACAGCGTGTATTCGTTCTCGGATCTTCCGGTGCGCGTGTTCGTGACACTCGGCGGCGTCGGCATTTTGTCGAGCGTGGTGTTCACCATCGTCGTGCTGGCGGCAAAGGCCTCCGGTGCGATCCCGGTGCCCGGCTACACGGCGACGGTACTGACGATCGTATTTTTCGCGAGCCTGAATCTGCTCGGCCTCGGGATCATCGGATCGTACGTGTGGCGCGCGTACGAGAACACGAAGGCACGGCCACTCGCGGTCGTCATGCGCGAACAGGCATTTCGCGGGTCTCCGGCGCATCGGAGTGACGACGGCGCGGAAGATGCGTCCAACGTCGTCGTGCATGCGCGTACCGGCGTCGAAGTGCGATGAGATGAGCGCGTTCGTTCATCCAAGTGCGCTCTGCGAGTCGCCCAATGTCGGCGACGGCACGCGCGTGTGGGCATTCGTGCACGTGCTGCCCGGCGCGACGGTGGGCCGCGACTGCAATCTGTGCGACGGCGTATTCATCGAGAACGACGTCAGTATCGGCGACCGCGTCACCGTCAAATCGGGCGTGCAGCTGTGGGACGGCGTCACGCTGGAGGACGACGTCTTCATCGGCCCCAACGCCACGTTCACCAACGACGCGTTCCCCCGCAGCCGCGAGCGCCCGCCGCAATTCCTGCGCACGACGGTCGAGCGCGGCGCATCGATCGGCGCGAACGCGACGATCTTGCCTGGCATCACGATCGGACGTGGCGCGATGGTCGGCGCCGGCGCGGTGGTCGTCCGGTCGGTGCCGAATTTTGCGATCGTCGCCGGCAACCCGGCCCGCATCGTCGGCTATTC
>JAICVH010000374.1 GCA_025935435.1 Burkholderiales bacterium | reverse complement strand
TTCTTCAGCTTGCGGGCGCGGCTTCTCGCGTTGCTCGCGTTGGTGCTGATCCCCTGGCTCGGCTTGCTCCTGTATACGCAGTCCGACGAGCGCCGCGCCGCCGTGGCGAACGTCAACCGTGACGCGCTGCGATTGATTCACATCGTGACCAGCAATCAGGCGGCTGAAATCGAAGCCGCAAGGCAATTACTGACCGCGTTCGCGGCATTGCCGGAGCTGCGTTCGGCGAATTCCGAGGCCTGCGGCACCTTGCTTGCAGAAATGCTCAAGGCGATGCCGATCTATTTCAATTTTGGCGTCGCGGATCTCGACGGCAACCTTCGGTGCAGCGCCGTCCCGCTACGTTCACAGATCAATGTGGCAGATCGCGCGTACTTCCAAAGCGTGCTTGCGACGCGCCGCTTCGCAATCGGCGATTACGTCATCGGTCGGGTCACGCAGCTTCCTTCGATCACTTATGCGTACCCGTTATTCGGTGGCGCTGGCAACGTCGAGGCCGTTGCCTTCGCGGCGCAAAGCCTGAATTGGCTCACCACGGCGCTCGCGAACCTCGAATTCCCGAGCGGCGCCGTACTCGTCGTAACCGACAGCAAAGGAACGGTCCTCGCTCGCATGCCGGATGTCCCGGGCTCGATTGGCAAGACGCTGCCCGAAACGCCGGTGCTCGCCGCGCTGACGTCGCAACCCAAGGGCGGAGTTTTCGAGCTGGACGACGCGTTGGGCGTTCGCCGATTGTGGGCGCATGCGCCGTTGATCGATGGATACGATCTGCACGCAACGATCGGGGTGCCGAAGGACATTGCATTCGCCGATATCGACCGACGACTGGTGCGCAACCTCGCGGGTCTATGCCTCGTGACGGTCGTTGCGCTCATCGCAGCCTGGTCCGGCGCGACATCGTTCCTGTTGCGGCAGATCGATGCCCTGGTCGCCGCGGCCGGCCGGTTGGCTGGCGGTGACCTTCGCAATCGTGTCGCCGGCGTCGCAAGCAACAGCGAACTGGGGCTGCTCGCGCGCGCGTTCAATTCGATGGCGGAAACGCTGGAAATACGCGACCGGGAACTGCGGCTCGCCGAGGAACGAACACGCAAGGCCGAGATCGAGGTGGCGGTCACGCGCGTAGCGACGGATATCGCGCGAGAGATTCAGCGCACGTTGCTGCCCGAAGACCCCTTGGTGATTGCGGGCGTGCAGTGGGCAGGTCGCTGCATCCCGGCGGTGGCGGTCGGCGGTGACTATTTCGGTTACTTCCCCCGACAGCATCATCGAGTCGACAGTTTCATCGGCGACGTATCCGGGCACGGCGTCGGCGCCGCGATGCTGATGGCCGAAGCGCGCACGATCTTCATGGCGGAAAGACTCGTTGAACCAAGCGCTGCACCGATCCTTGCCAGGCTGAACGATCTACTGTTTGCCGACCTCGACAAGGCCAATCATTTCATGTCGGGTTGCTGCGCGACGTTCGACACCGTGTCCCGCGAGCTGAGTTATGCGAACGCGGGACATCCGCCGGCGATCCTGCTGCGTGCAGACGAAGCGAACTGCAAATTACTCGAGGCCGGGGGCGTGATGCTCGGGATGGAAAGGGCCGTTCAATTCGTCGAGGCGATCGTCACGCTGCATCGCGGTGATATCGTCGTTTTCTATACGGATGGCATCACGGAGCGCGAAAGCGAGACGGGTGAGTGGTTCGGACTCGAACGCCTTCAGCGGACCATCATCGACCATCGGGAAGAGGATGCAGACACGCTGGTGGCATCAGTGCTCGCTGTCGTAGACGGGTTCGCAGGCAACAAGCCGCGCGTCGACGACGCGACGATCGTGGTGATGAAAGCGATCGCGTGACCGTCGGTGATCACGCCTGCGCGCAGTCGGGGCCGACGGCACGTCGGTGGCAGAAAGCTAGACGCAGCAGCGTGACGTCGAAGGAGAAGACCATGCGTACAACTCAGTCGTTGCTTTTCGCCCTATTTGCAACCCTGCTAGTGAGCTGTGCTGGGATCAAAACGACAACGCCGCCCGAAGCGCGGGAGGCCTTGGCGCCAACCGGCAGGCTTCGCGTTGGCCTCCAGCTCGGCAGTCCCCACAACGTCATCCGGGACTCCGTGTCGGGCGAAATGAAGGGGGTAGCGTTCGACCTGGGCAAAGCGCTGGCCCAGCGCGTTGGCGTTCCCTTCGAGCCCGTGTTGTACCCGTCGGTTGGAGCCCTTCTCGACGGCGGGAGATCCGGCGCCTGGGATGTGGCCTTCGTGGGGTTTAGTCCTGAGCGAGCAAAAGAGTGGGACTTCACGCCGTTGCATCTACAAATCGAATTCGGGTACCTCGTCCCGCGCACTTCTTCCATCTCATCAGTAGCTGATGTGGATCGTCCGGGAATTCGAGTTGCCGTTCAGGAAAAGTCGCAGCCAGATCTGTTCATTTCTCGCACGCTGAAAAATGCCGTTGTGGTTAGAGCGCCAAGTCTGGCGGGCACCTTGGACATGCTGAAAACCGAGAAAGCAGATGCAATTTTCAGCATCAAGCCGAGCCTGTTCGAAATATCGAGTCAATTGCCTGGTGCTCGGGTTCTCGACGGACGGCCAGGAATAGATCCGCACGCGATGGCACTCCCGAAAGGCAGGGGTGCTGGATTGGCATACGCGCGTAGATTCGTCGAGGACGCAAAAGCAGAGGGATTAGTAAGGGCGGCGATCGACAGGGCTGGAATACGCGGTGCAATCGTCGCCCCGCCGGAGTAATGTTTATTGAAGACCGAATGCCGTAGGAAAATTACGGTTCTGTCCAATGTCGAACGACTATGGCGGGAAGTTGCGGCCCCCCGTCTTTGCCTTCCGACCGCCAAGATGACTTGGATCGCGCGCCCGCAACTTACCGACCGTTTGTTGCCCGAAGGGTCATGTGCTGGACATCCTGTCGGAGATCCACCTTGTTCAAGAAGTTTTGACCAAGGAGTGCAGCAGGACCAGCGTCGCTGATGCCCACGCGAATCCCCTCGACCCGGATGCCGCCTACTTGAATCGTAGCGCTCGGAACGACCCTCGCGGCAACCCGGCCTGCAGCGGTGTCGATGACGATCGGAGCACCGTGAGGCAAGCCCACTCTTCGAGCAATGGTGTCGTTGACGGTTACGATCGTTGCGCCGGTGTCGATCAGAAACGTCACCGGCGTGCCGTTAATCGCGCCAGCGACATAGAAGTGCTGATCGCGCGACCTTTCGATTACGACTATTCCGATGCCGTCGACGATCTCGGGGCGAGCCACCCTAGGCGATATTAGGACGTCGAATGCCAGGTACGCGACACCGCCAAGTAGCAGCCAGATCGTTGCGTACTTCATGCCACCAGCCGTGAGGACACAGGACGAGTCGACGGCGAATTAGACGCGGCCGGGGTTTCTCAGACAAACGGCCGCGCGAGCGGCCGCAATTAAGTTGTATGTGGTCGGGGCGAAGTGATTCGAACACTCGACCCCCTGCACCCCATGCAGGTGCGCTACCAGGCTGCGCTACGCCCCGACCGAATCGCGATTATACCGTTCGAGTCACTGCGCCCGGCGTGAGCAGCTCGCGTATCTCT
>JAICVH010000109.1 GCA_025935435.1 Burkholderiales bacterium | reverse complement strand
TTGCCGTGCGCCCTCGCGCATCCGCGCGTCGCAGAGGTACGCGAGATTGGTGTCGTCGAACTGAACGTACGTGCACCCCGCCTCCCCGAGGCTCGCGAGCTCGTCGGCGTAGCCGGCTGCGACGTCGGCGTAAAACGCATCGAGATCCGGATAGGCCCCGCGGCTGATCGCGTCGCGGCCGCCGCGAAAATGCAGCATCGTCGGCGATGGAATCGTCACCTTCGGCGTGCGCGTCGTGACCGAACGCAGAAAATCGAAATCGGCCCGCTGGATGGGCTTCGCGTGTCCGACTTTGCCGGTAACCTGCATCACCGGTGGTTCGAAATCGACGTCGCCCTTGGCGCTATGGAACTTGACGTGAATGCCGCCCTTCGTCTGCACGCCCTGCAATTGCGTCAGGAAGTCGATGTGGAAATACGTCCGGCGATACTCGCCATCGGTGATGCCTCTGAGTCCGAGGTCTTCCTGGAAGCGCACGATGTTGCGAATGGCTTCGTCCTCGACCGCACGTAGCGCCGCAGCGTCGATCGCACCGGTGCGGAATCGCTCGCGCGCATCGAGCAAAAACTTGGGGCGCAGGAAGCTGCCGACATGATCGGCGCGAAACGGCGGCGTGGTGCCGGTGCGGACATCAGCGCTGGACAAGGCGGCGTTCATAAAAAATCTCCAGGCTTAACGACGGCGGATTGTGCGCAGCGGCCGGTTCACGATCCCAGTTTGGCGCCTTCGGCAAGGGATAGCTGCACCACGTCCTGCTTGTTGCGTAGGTGCTGCCGAAGCAGATCGCGAAGCCTGTTTCCGTCGCGGTGCTCGAGGGCGTCGAGAATCTGATCGTGTTCCTTCATCGCCTTCGACCAGCGATCGCGTGACAGATTCGCGACGAAGCGCGCGCGGCGCAGGCGCCCCGACAGTTTTCGATACGAATCTTCAAGCACGAAATTGCCAGCCGCGGCCACGATTTTCTCGTGAATCGCCTGGTTGCAACGAAAATATTCCGGCAGCTCCGTGCGCGCAAAGTGCAGGCGCATCTGGTAGTGCAGCGCTGCGATTTCGGCGACGTCGGTTTCCGTAGCGTTGGTGCACGCGAGTTCGCCCGCGAGCGCCTCCAAGGCACCGATGACTACAAAGAGCTCGCCGATTTCATTCGCATCGAGATCGGCAACCACGGCACCCCGGTTGGGGAGGAGCTGCACGAGACCTTCGGCGGCGAGTGTTTTCAGTGCCTCTCGTAGCGGCGTTCGCGAGATGGAGAGGCGCTCGCACAGCAATCGCTCGTTGAGACGCGAACGCGGCGAGAGTTCGCCGCGCACGATCATGTCGCGCAATAGCCCCACCGCCTGGTCATGCAGCAGCCTGCGATCCAGCGCGATGACCGTTGGCGACACGTTATCCATTCAGCGATCAAATGTTATGTATACAAAACGCATGATAGCACTGGTCCTCACAGGCGCGCACAATGGCACTTGCGCATCGTGGACGGCGCGGATAGCATTTAATATACAAAATACAACCCGCCAGACCAATGTCGGGCGGGCGACCGGTCAATCTAGGAGGCACCATGAAAGCCCGTGCCGGACGCCATTTTCTGCAGATACCCGGGCCCACGAACGTACCCGAGCGTGTCCTGCGGGCGATCGATCGCGCCACGATCGATCATCGCGGGCCCGAATTCGGTGAACTCGGCCGCCGGGTGCTGGATGGACTGAAAGAGGTCTTCAAGACTCGCAATCCGGTCGTCATTTTCCCGGCGTCGGGTACGGGCGCATGGGAAGCCGCACTCGTCAACACGCTTTCACCCGGCGACCAGGTACTGATGTACGAGACGGGTCATTTCGCGGCGCTGTGGCAGAACCTTGCCAGGCGACTGGGGCTCGACGCGGAATTCATCCCGGGCGACTGGCGTCACGGCGCCGACGCCGCGGCGATCGGCGCGCGCCTGGCCGAGGATCGCGAACACCAGATCAAAGCCGTCTGCGTCGTTCACAACGAAACGTCCACTGGCGTGACGAGTGACATCGCGCGCATTCGAAAGGCGGTCGATGATGCCCGGCACCCGGCGCTGCTGATGGTCGACACCATCTCGTCGCTCGGGTCGATCGACTATCGTACCGACGAGTGGGGGGTCGACGTAACGGTCGCTGGATCCCAGAAAGGGCTGATGTTGCCTCCGGGATTATCGTTCAACTCGATCAGCGACAAGGCGGTGGCGGCCTCCAAGCGGGGGCGCCTGCCGCGCGCCTACTGGAACTGGGATGACATGCTTGCGAGCAATCGCACCGGCTACTTTCCGTACACGCCGGCGACGAACCTGCTCTATGGTTTGGACGAGGCGCTCCACATGCTGCGCGAGCAGGGTCTCGACGAGGTATTCATGCGCCACGCGCGACACGCGGAGGCGACGCGCCGCGCGGTGCGGGCGTGGGGTCTGGATATCCTCTGCGCGAACCCGGCCGAATACAGCAATGCGTTGACGGCGGTGATGATGCCGGACGGGCACGATGCAGACCATTTGCGTGACGTCGTCCTGAAGCGCTTCGATATGTCGCTCGGCGCAGGTCTCACGAAACTCAAGGGCAAGATATTTCGTATCGGTCATCTCGGTGACCTCAACGACCTGACGTTGCTGGGCACGCTCGCTGGCGTTGAAATGGGTCTCGCGTGCTCAGGGGTTCCGCACCGAATCGGTGGCGTTCGCGCCGCGATGGATCATCTTGCTCGCCCGATGTCCGAGGCCGGCGCAGTTGAACAGAAGCAGCGACATGCGCCAGCGCCTGCTGCCGCACCACAGTGATCGACCTACGACGGAGGGAGTCAATGAAGAGAACATTGCTTGCGGCAGTGATCGCGATCGCGTGCGCATCGGTGCCTGCAGTTGCACAGGAGAAGTTGAAGTTCAAGGTGATTGGACAGCCTCTTGCGACAGGGCTCGTGCAGAAGAACAAGGAGCAGCCGTTCTTCGAAACGCTCGCGCAGAAGACCGGCTTGCCGATCGAGGTCGAATACAAGCCGATCGACATGCTAGGGGTCAAGGACACCGAAGAGCTGCGGATGATGAAATCCGGCCTGTTCGAGATCGTGTCACTGCGAGTCTCGCAAAACTCGCGCGACGAGCCAATGCTTCTTGGTCTCGATCTCGTCGGCCAGAACCCCGATTACGCGACCGGCCGCAAGACGGTCAACGCGTGGTTCGCACCCCTCGATGCGCGCTTGCAACAGCAATTCGGCGTCAAGCTGCTCGGCATTTGGCCGTTCGGTCCCCAGGTCCTGTTCTGCAAGAAGCCAATCTCGAAGCTCGCGGACGTCAAGGGTCTGAAGGTCCGTGTCTACGACCAGAGCCTCGCCAAGTTCATCAGTTCGCTCGGCGGCACGCCGGTCGCGCTGTCGTTCGCGGAGACTCAGCAGTCCCTGTCGCTCGGCGTTGTCGACTGTGCGATCACCGGGCCGAGTTCCGCGAATTCGGCAGGTTGGCCCGAAGTATCAACGCATCAGTTGCCGATAGGGTTTCAGGTCGCATTGAACGGCTACGCGATCACGCTGAAGGCGTGGAATCAGCTCAAGCCCGACCAGCAGGCGAAACTCAAGGCGGCATTCGACGCGCAGACCGAGGAAGTCTGGAAATACTCGGAAGAACTCTTTCGTGACGCGGTCAATTGCAACGTCGGTCGCGATCCCTGCACCACCGGGAAGAAATTCAAGCTCGTCGATGTCCCGGTGACGCCCGCCGATCTCGACCTCGTCCGCAACGCCGTACGCGACATTTCGCTGCCGGCGTGGGCCGAGGTCTGCGATCAGTCGTTGCCCGGCTGCTCGCAGAAATGGAAATCGACCGTCGGCGTCGCACTCGGCATTAAATAGCTTCACCGCCGTTTAAATTCGATTCAACGGCCGAGGCTCACGTCATGACATCCGTACAGCGATTTCTCGCGTGGGTCTTCGGCTTGATTTTCGTCGCGTTGTCGGTCGTCGTCAGTGTCGAGACGTTGTCACGCAAGCTCTTCAACTTTTCGATCCAGGGTGCAGACGAGCTCGGGGGTTATGCGCTTGCAGCCGGCTCGGTGATCGCGTTCTCACTCGCGCTGGTGGGGCGTAACCACATTCGCGTCGACGTGTTTCACGATCATTTTTCCGAGCGCGGGCAGGCCGTGCTCAACCTGCTGGCATACGTGCTCCTCGCGATATTCGCAGTGTTGATGGCATGGGTGTCATTGAAGGTCGTGACGGATACGCTCGCATACCGCAGCACGGCTCCCACGCCGTGGCAGACACCGCTGATCTGGCCGCAAAGCATCTGGTACGCGGGTCTTGTCGTTTTCGCAATCGTCACTGTCGCCGCAGCGCTGCGGGCCGCCTGGCTGTTTGCCACGGGTCGTATCGATAGACTCAATCACCAGTTCCCGCCAAAGAGCGCGAAGGAAGAAGTGAAGGAAGAGCTCGACGACTTCGAGCAGCGGCGCCACGGCGGCAATACCCAGGACGCGTCGCTTTCGCCGGTCCGTGATGCGACGAGGGAGGTCGCATGACCCTTCCCGTCGTGCTCGCGTTCGTCGGGATGCTTGCCATCATGCTTGTCGGCATGCCCGTCGCCGTGTCGATGGCAGCCGTCGGCGTGCTCGGTGGAATCGCTGCGTTTGGCAGGCCGTTTGTGGATTCGATCGCGCCCGTGATCTGGGGAACGCTGAACGAGAACCTGCTTACGTGCATTCCGTTGTTCGTTCTGCTGGGAGAGCTGCTGTTGCGCTCAGGCATCGCCGACCGCATGTACGTCGCACTATCGGCGTGGCTCGGCGGTCTTCCGGGTGGACTGCTGCACACGAACATCGGCTGCTGTGCGCTGTTCGCGGCAACATCGGGCTCGTCGGTTGCGACTGCAGCAACCATCGGCACGGTTGCGCTTCCATCGCTGCATGCTCGCGGGTATTCGATGCGCGCGTCGCTCGGCAGTTTGGCGGCTGGCGGCACGCTCGGGATCCTGATTCCGCCTTCGGTGAACATGATCGTCTACGGTTCGCTGACGAACAACTCGATCGGCAAACTGTTCATCGCCGGCATCATTCCCGGGTTGCTGCTGACTGCCTGCTTCATGCTCTATATCTACGCGAACGCGGTGTTCGGCACCACGACGAAGCGCGAGTCGACCCTGCCGCTGGCGGAACGGCTGCGCACGCTTGTCCATCTGGTGCCGCCGCTGGTCGTTTTCGGCATCGTGATGGGAAGCCTGTATTTCGGAATCGCTACCGCGACCGAGTCGGCGGCGCTGGGCGTGCTTGTCGCGCTGTTCTTCGTGTGGCGCACGGGCCGGCTAAACCGGGCCGTGCTCGAAACCTGCTTCGTTCAGACCGCCCGCATTACCGGCATGATCATGCTGATCATCGTCGCGGCATTCATACTGAATCTCACGATCGGCCTCACGGGCATCGCCGATGCCATCACCAAGTGGGTCACGTCGTTCGGGCTTTCGGCAACCGTGATGCTGCTGGCGCTGACGCTTTTTTACCTGATCCTCGGCATGTTCATGGACGTGCTGTCGATGCAGGTAGCAACGATTCCGATCACCTATCCGATCGTCACCGCGCTTGGCGTCGATCCTATCTGGTACGGCATCTACATCGTCCTGATGTGTGAGCTCGGCATGATTACGCCGCCGGTTGGCATGAACCTGTTCGTCGTGCATGGAATCCGCCCGGACAAGGGCGGTATCGAGGACGCGATCTGGGGTGCGCTTCCGTACGCCGTCATCATGATCCTGTTCACTTTCACACTGATGGCGCTGCCGAGCCTCGCGACTTGGCTACCCGGCAAAATGTATTGACCTCTCGTTCGCGCGGCGCCTCTCCAAGCGGCGACATCAGACGCCGCCACAGCGAGTCTTCATGGAGATACATCAAGTGAGAACGGAGATTCTGCGCGGCTTCTATCAGGATTCGGTCGTCCTGATGCGCATCTCCGCGCAGGTGCGCCGCCGCGTGGGCATTCGCGAAATCGCGCTGTTCATGGGGACGCCTGCCAACCACGCGCTGCTCGAAGAGGCGGGGCTCGCGACCCCCGAAGGGCGCATGGCCGGACCGAACGATCTCATCATCACGGTCAGTGCCGATGACGAGTCGTCGGCCGACGATGCCGTTCTGGCCGTCAAGCAATCGCTGATCGAATCGCGCAAAACGCGGGAGACCCAGGCGCGAACGCTGACTCGCTCGCTCGAATCGGCGCTGCGCGAATTGCCCGACGCAAACCTCGTTTCCGTATCCGTGCCGGGTGTTTATGTAAAGGCCGAAGCGATGGCGGCGCTACGCCGCAATCTCCACGTATTCATTTTCAGCGACAACGTTTCCCTCGAAGACGAGGTCCTGCTAAAGCACGAGGCCGCAAAACGCAACCTGTTCTGCATGGGACCTGATCAAGGCACCGCCTATCTTGCCGGCACCGGCCTCGGCTTCGCGAACGTCGTTTCGCGCGGGCGCGTGGGGTGCGTAGCGGCTTCCGGCACCGGCCTTCAATGCGTAGTGTCGCGACTCGACGCACTTGGTGAAGGCGTCTCGCAAGCGATCGGCGTGGGCGGACGCGACCTGTCGCAACCAGTGGGCGGCATCATGACCTTTGCTGCACTCGACGCTCTCGCTCGCGACGCGGAGACCGAGGCGATCGTGCTGGTCTCCAAACCGCCGCATCCCGACGTACTGGCACAGCTCGAGTCCCGACTTCGCGCGATCGCAAAGCCGGTCGTCGCATGCTGTGTCGGATCGGCGTACCGCACGGAAGGAAATACGGTCTGGGTGCCAACGCTCGACCAGGCCGCGGACGCCGCGGTTGCCCTGCTCGCGCACCGTGGTTGGGATTGGCCAGCGTTCACCGATGCCGCGAGCGTGGCGCGCGCCGTCGAGACGTTCCATCGAAGTGCTTCCTTTGCGGCGACGCGCATACTCGGTCTTTATACGGGCGGAACGCTCGCGTACGAAACGCAGCACCTGCTCGCGGATTTGCTCGGCGACGAACATCCGCACCGCGTCGTCGATCTCGGCGACGACCGCTACACGGTCGGTCGTCCGCATCCAATGATCGATCCCAGCCTGCGATCCGACATGATCCTCGAATTCGCGCGGGATCCAGGCTTCGGCATACTTCTGGTCGATGTCGTTCTTGGCAAGGGATCGCACGAGAACCCGGCCGAACCGCTCGTCGCTGCCGTACACGAGGCCCGCAGGATCGCACGTGGCGCAGGACGGTCTCTCGCCGTGCTCGCGTCAATCGTCGGCACGAGGCGCGACCCGCAGGATCTAGTGTTACAGCGCCAATCGCTCGAGGCGGCAGGTGTCGCAGTACTCGCATCGAATGCGGATGCCACGCGGTGCGCCGCGATGCTCGTCGAGCCGCAATTGCAGCGAAAATTTTACGAGGCCGCCTGATGCCGATAAGCGTGTTT
>JAICVH010000577.1 GCA_025935435.1 Burkholderiales bacterium | reverse complement strand
GGCCGATAGAACAGGTACACGGCGAACCCGAGCGTCTCGCGCCCCCAGCGCAGGTACGCGTCACGCCAGCGCCGGATCTCTTCGAGCATCGCCGGTACGTCGGGATCATCCGGCTGCTCGCGCGCGTAGCGCTCGATCGAGCGGCAGTACTTCCACTCGTATTCGTCCCACTCGTCGCGCGACGCGGTAGTCGCATGCATCGGGATGAGGCCGGCATCGACACCCGCCTGCACATTGCCCGCGTGATTCAGATATTGGGTCGCCTCGCCACCGAGGAACGATAGATACCGCGGGTGCGGACGCTTGCCCCAGAAGCCTTCGCCGATCAGCACGTAGCCGCCGGATTTCGTCCACGACTTCAGGTGGCTGCAGATGCCGGCCATGCCGCCGGGAATACCGCCTGCGCCGAGCATCACCGAGAGGTGAAACGTTTCGGGATCGGCCTGGAATTCCGCGATGTCGACATTGTCGAGATGCAGCCGGCCGAGCGCACCCGTCCATTCCGCACGCTCGCGCGCCGCATCGAGCATCAGCGACGAGTTGTCGATCGCCATCACGCGCGCGCCGAAACGTTCGATGATTCGAAGCGCGAGTTCCGCGCGACCGCAGCCGAGATCGAGGACGCGCGACGACGCCTCCAGCGGCAGCAGGTCGAGGATCCGCTCGACCTTGGCGGCCGAAATCGGATTGCAGTAGTCGTGGTCCCGGTGCGCGATCGCGCTGAACTTCTGGCGATTCATCGCCGGCGCGTCGGCCGCGGTACGCTCACGGCTGGGTTTGATCAGCGGTTTCATCTCGCCAGGGCGCAACTCGAAGCAACAGCA
The DNA here is from genome assembly GCA_025935435.1 of Burkholderiales bacterium. Lineage (GTDB taxonomy): Bacteria > Pseudomonadota > Gammaproteobacteria > Burkholderiales > Casimicrobiaceae > VBCG01. The sequence goes on along the minus strand of JAICVH010000577.1, from coordinate 1,611 downwards.
GCATGCCGGGCAAGGCGAGTACGGTACACAACAAATAAAAATCGAGCCACCCGGTCCGCTCGACGATCCACCCGGTCGTCGCGTTGATCACCGTGCGCGGCACCGCGGCGAGGCTCGTGAACAGCGCGTACTGCGTCGCCGTGTAGCGCGGATCGGTCGTGCGTGCGATGTACGCGGTGAACGCGGCCGTGCCGAGGCCCACGCCGAGCGCCTCGAATGCGATCACGAACGCGAGCAGCAGCCGATCCGGCGTATGCACGTAGGCGAGCCAGGCGAAGCCCAGGATCGACACGAGCTGCACGACACCGAACAGCCACAACCCGCGATTGATGCCGATCCGCACCATCCACAGCCCACCGAGCAGGCCGCCGACGACGCTCGCCCACAGTCCCGCGTTCTTCGCGATGACGCCGATATCGGTCATCGAGAAGCCCATGTCGAGGTAGAACGGCGTGGCGAGCGCCGTCGCCATGCTGTCGCCGAGCTTGTAGAGAAAGATGAACAGCAGCACGAGCAGTGCCGCACGCCAGCCGTTGCGCGTGATGAATTCGTGGAACGGTTCGATCACCGCTTCGCGCAGCGTGCGCGGCCGTCCCTTGACGAGCGTCGGTTCGCGCGCGAAAAGGGTCAAAGCGATGCCCGGCAGCATGAACAGCGCGGTAACCGTGTAAACGGCCGACCACGGCATGCGATCGGCAAGGATCAGCGCGAGCGCGCCCGGCACGAGGCTCGAGATCCGATACGCGTTGACGTGGATCGACGTGCCGAGCCCCAGCTCGGGATCGGGCAGGATCTCGCGCCGGAATGCATCGAGCACGATGTCCTGGCTCGCCGAGAAGAACGCGACGATCGTCGACAGCGCAACGATCGTCCAGATGTCGACCTTCGGATGCAGCGTGCCGAACAGCGGTATCGACGCGAGCAGCGTCAATTGCGTGACCAACATCCACCCGCGGCGACGGCCGAGGAGCGGCAACGCGTAGCGATCGAGCAGCGGCGACCACAGGAATTTCCACGTGTAGGGAAGCTGGATCAGCGCAAAGAAGCCAATGGTCTTGAGGTCGACGCCTTCGGTGCGCAGCCACGCCGGCAGCAGGTTGATCAGCAGGTAGAGCGGCAGTCCCGACGAGAACCCGGTGAACACGCAGATCAGCATCCGCCGGTTGAACAGCGCTTCGCGCCACGTTTCGCGCGCAGGCGCAGGCGTCGGAGTGATCCACGGGGAGCGTGTGGCAGGCGAACGGCGAGCGTCGTTCATCGGTCGATTCTAACCGCGATGAACGGGCAGAAATCGCGCGCATCGGTGCAGATTTCCAATGCGCGGCGTTCCGCCGTTGTTCAGGTACCGCGGCGGAAGCGGTAAATCGCGAGTTCGCCGGTGAGGTTCGGCGCGACATGCACCGCGCGACCGCCGGCGAGCACGACGCGGTTCAGTACTCGGTAGTTACGCGCCGCGAGAAACGCATCGAAGTCGGCGACCGTGCAAAGATGAATGTTCGGCGTGTCGTACCACTGGTATGGGAGCGACTGCGACACCGGCATGCGGCCGCGCAGGATCTGCACGCGATGCGACCAGTGTCCGAAGTTCGGAAACGTGACGATCGCCTCGCG
>JAICVH010000228.1 GCA_025935435.1 Burkholderiales bacterium | reverse complement strand
CCGGTGGGACGCGCGGCGTTCGCGAGCGTCGAAGAAGCGATGCGACGCGGCTTGCAGGACGACGACGTCGGTGCGCTGCTCAAGCTGCGCGAGGAGGCGGCCGGTGTCGAGGTACGGTCGCATCCTGAAGCCGCCGCAAGGCCTTGACACCCCTGCCGTGCCGGGCGTCGAATCGCAGCCGTTTCCTACAGACGGAGGCGACGATGGCGCAGCGCGGCGTGCGATTCGGCAACGCGTCCACGCGCGGTGACGCTCGTCGATCGCCGCGCGTGCGAATCTCGCCGCCGAAGAGGCCCAAATCAGAAAATCCGACACGCGCGCATCGCTGGCGCGCATGGCATCGTCAATCGGTCGCGATGTTCGCGGCTTTCACGACGGACTTCCAGCGCGCGACCTCATCGCGCATGAACGCCGCGAAGTCTGCAGGTGTGTTGGCTCTCGCGACGTCGACGCCCATCGCGTTGAGCTTGGAAATCACCTCGGGCTCGGCCAGCACCTTCATGATCTCCGCGTTGACGCGCTCGACGATCGCCGCGGGCGTTTTCGCGGGCATTGCGATACCGAACCACGTCGTCATCGTCAACGCCGGCATGCCGAGCTCGACGACGGTCGGAACATCGGGTAAATGCGCATGGCGCCGCTGGTCGAGGATCGCGAGCGCGCGCAGATTGTTCTGCTTGATCTGCGGCTCCGCGAGAATCAGGCCGAGCGTCATGAACTGAACGCGCGCGGTGATGAGATCGGCGATCGCGCTCGGCTGGCCCGGATAGTTGATCGTTTCCATTCGAATGCCGGCGTCGTGCATGAACAGCTCGGTCGCGAGGTGCACGACGGTGCCTCGTGCCGAGCCGGCGTACGAGAGCTCGCCCGGCCGGGCCTTGGCGTACGCGACAAAGTCGGCGAAGGTTTTCGGCGGCAGCGACGCCGGCACGACGAACAGAAAGGGACTCGTGCCGATGAACGCGACGCTTTCGAAATCGCGCAGCGGATCGTACTTGAGCGTCGACGGTCGCACGCTCGGCTGAATCGCCGTCGGCGGGCTCGCCGCAAGCCACGTGTAGCCGTCGGGCGCCGCTTTCGCGACCTGCTCGGTGCCGATGTTCCCGTCCGCACCGGGCTTCGGTTCGACGACGATCGGCTGACCGAGCACCGGCGAAAGTCGATCGGCGATCAGGCGTGCGACGACGTCGAGCTGCCCACCGGCAGGAAACGGTACGACGAGACGTATCGGCTTCTGCGGCCATGTACCCTGGGCATGCGCGATCGGCGCGATGAGACTGATGCATGCGGCAAGCGCAGCGATGAATTTCGACATCGGAATCCTCCGTTGTAGCGTGTCAGCGTTGCAGCAATCCCCAGCGGGCGACGGTTCGCCGCTCGATCGCCGTGAACAGCGTGCGATCCATCAGCACCCACAGCAGGCCGATGACGATCATTCCCAGGATGATCACGTCGGTGCGCTGCCATTGCACCGCCTCCATCGTCATGTAACCCAGTCCGCTGCTGCCGGCGATCATTTCGCTCGCGACGAGCGCGCGCCAGCCGTACGCCATCGACGTGCGCACGCCGAGCAGCAACTGCACGAGCGCGCCCGGCAGGATCAGGTTCGTCAACAACTGCCAGCCGTGGCCGCCATGGCTCTGCACGGCGCGATACAACGATGCGGGAATCGACTGCACGCCAATCACCGTGTTGTACAGCGACGCGAAGAAGATGGTGTTGGCGATGACGAAGATCACCGAACCGTTGCCGATGCCGAACCAGATGATCGTCAGCGGCACCCATGCGATGCCTGCGATCGCCTGCAGAAACGACAACACGGGCCGGAACATGTCGGCGACATAACGATTGAGCGCGATCGCGAGACCCAGCGGCACGGCGAGCGCCATGCCGATCGCGAATCCGGCGGCGAGTCGCGCGAGACTTGCCGCGACGTGCTTGGCGAGCGAGCCGTCGCGCACGGACTCCAACGCGAAGTCGACCACCGCGCTGATCGGCGGCAGCATGTACGACGGATACGAGACGAGCTTGGGCAGCACCCACCAGCCGACGAGGAGCGCGACGAACGGCAGCGTGCCAAGCCACGTTGGCGGCGCGAGCGGACGCGCAAGCGCCGCGCCCGTCGCAGCGTGACCCGGCGGCAACGTCGCGGTCATCCGCGTTGCTCCGCATCGAGCGTCAACCCCCACCGCTGGATCGTCGCGCGCTCGAAGGGCCGGAGATAGCAGAGATCGATGGCAAGCCACGTGAGTCCCATGACGATCATGCCCACGATCGTGCGCGCCGTCTGCTGTGTCTGCGTGCCCTCGAAGATCAGGTAACCGATGCCCGTTTTTGCGGCGATGATTTCCGCGAAGACGAGACCGCGGAACGCGAAGCCTGCGCCGACGCGAAGTCCGGTGATGATGCCGGGCAGCGCGCTCGGAAGAATGGCGTAGCGCAACACCTGCAGTTGCGTCGCGCCGAGCGAGCGGAGCGCATTGACGAGGATCTGCGGCGCCGTGCGCACGCCGAGCAGCGTGTTGTAAAGAACGGGGAAGAACACGACGTAGATCAGCGCCAGGATGATCGTCTTCCAGCCGTACCCGAACCAGACGACGAAAATCGGTATCCACGCCACTTCGACGATCGCGAACAGGAACTTGAGGAGCGGCGACAACGCAGCGGCGACCGTTCGGTTGAGTCCGATCAACACGCCGAGCGCAACGCCCAGGAGTGCGCCGGCAGCGAGGCCCGCGAAGTAGCGCTCCATGCTGTCGACGAAGTACACGGGCAGAATGCCCTTGCGTAGCAGATCCGCGAACGACGCGACGACATCGCTTGGCGCCGGATAGAAATACGACGACAGACCGACGAGCGGCACGGAGATTTGCCAGGCGGCGAGCAACAGCAACACGCCAGCGGCGCCGCGCACAACGCGGGCGGTGCCGCGGCGCATGGCGCGCCGTTCACGAGGCGCGGGAAGTGCGAGCGTGCTCATCGAACGCCTGACTCCTCGCGACCTGTCATCGTCCGTCCCAGCGTGCAACGCGTGCGACCCAATACTCGCCGGCGATCACGCGCAGCGCTGCCGGCGACACGTCCATCATGTACACGGTGCGGTCACGCACCTCGACGAGGCGACCGGCGTCCTGCAGGCGCAGTTGATGGAAGCGCTCGGGCGCGAATTCCAGCGTGACCGTATAGCTGCCCGCAGGGTCGGGCGGCGCCCCCAGCGCTGCGAGCTTGCGATCCGCAGCGAGCGACGCCGCGACCCACCATGCCGCGAGCATCGCCACCACGAGCAGCGTGGCGATAAGCGGAAGGCGCAGCGTCATACGGTGCGCGCCTGCGCCGGCGCGTCGTGGCCGAGGCGCACCAGATTGAGCAGCGCTTCCCGCATCGCCGTGAACGCCGGATCGGCGTTCAAGCGCGACCATGTGCGTGCGTCGCGCGTGAATGGCACCTCCACGATCTTGCGTATGCGGCCTGGCCCGGGCGTCATCACGGCCACGCGGTCGCCGAGGAAGATCGCTTCCTCGACGCTATGCGTGATGAAGATCACCGTCAGCTTCGACTGCATCGCGATCCGGCCGAGCTCCTCCTGCAGCGTCATCCGCGTTTGCGCATCGACGGCGGCGAACGGCTCGTCCATCAGCATGACTTCGGGAGAATTCGCCAGCGTGCGCGCGACGGCGACGCGCTGCTTCATGCCGCCGGACAGCTCGTGCGGATACTTGTGCTCGACGTCGTGGAGATTTGCCATTGCGAGGTAGCGACGCGCGACGGCGTAGCGCTCGTCACGTGCTACACCGCGCAACTTGAGCCCGAGCGCCGCGTTGTCGAGTACGTTCATCCACGGCAGCAGCGCGTATTCCTGGAAAACGACGCCGCGGTCGGCGCCCGGACCTTCGACGTTTTCGCCAGCCATGACGATGCGCCCGCGCGCCGGCCGCAGGAATCCGGCGATCGCCGACAAAAGCGTCGACTTGCCGCAACCGGAAGGACCCAGGACGCAGAGGAACTCGTTCGTCGCGACGACGAGATCGAGCCCCTCGACGGCGCGATGGCGTGCGCCGCTGTCGGGATTCACGTAGTCGAGCGCAAGGCCCTCGATCGTTATCTTGGGCGGCGCGCCCGAGCTCGATGCAGCCGTCACAGGCCGAGCGCGCGGTGCTCGGCCGCGGCGAGGTGGCGCTTGAGTGCCGCGGCGGCCGCGTCGGGGTCGCGCTTCCTGACCGCACTGATCACGACGAGATGCTCTTCCAGGGCAAGCGGCAGGTAACGCGGCGAACGGCCGTGCAGCCGGATCATCTTGATCTTGTCGAAATTCTGCTGGTGCGCGCTCGTGAGGATACGGTTCCCCATCGATTCGATGAACAGGTTGTGCATGCCCCAATCGATCTGCAGCGCCTGGTCGATCGACCGGGCGTCGACGACGTTGCCGGGCGCGATGCGCTGCAGCGTCGCGCGCGTCGCACGCTCGAGGTCGGCGATCGTCGCGTCGTCGGCGACTTCAGCGAAGCGCCGGACGGCGGCGACTTCGAGGATCGTGCGGTATTCGAACGCCTCGCGGATCAGCGTGACGCCGATGTCCGCAATTTGAATGCCGCGCTGCGGGATCAGGCGCACCAGGCTCTCGGCTTCCAGGCGTTTCAGCGCCTCGCGCGTCGGGCCGAGCGGCACATCCAGAAGGTCGCACAGCTCGCCTTGCGAGACGAACTGACCGGGCACCAGGTTGCGCTTGAAAAGCTCGGTCTTGAAGCGCTCGTAGGCGACCTCGCGCATCAGCGACTTCGGCTTGGTCTTCTTCATCCGGCTCGCGGCATCCGTTGCCGGCCGATGTTAGCACTGTTAGGATACGACTGAGATATCACGCGGAGCCAGACTCTGCCTTTCCGGAGGAACCATGATCCCCCGCATCGCCCGCACGCTCGCCGTTTCGGTCCTTGGACTGGTCGTCGCCATCTTGCCGGCTGCTGCTGCCGCACAAACGCAGCAGCTCCGGGTCGCGGTCACCACGGCCGCCGAAAACGCGCCGTTCTTCTCCGCCGTCGAGCGCGGCATGTTTGCGAAGCTCGGCCTCGACGTGAAGGT
>JAICVH010000664.1 GCA_025935435.1 Burkholderiales bacterium | reverse complement strand
TCACGCCGGGTGTCGACGATCACCGCCGCGAGCTCGAACGCGTCGCGAAGACCCAGATTGAAGCCCTGGCCGGCGATCGGATGCAGGGCCTGCGCCGCGTTTCCGATGACGACGACGTGCGGCGCGGTAATGCTGCGCGCGACTTCGAGCACCAACGGAAACGACCGGCGATGGCCAACGCTGGTGAACCCGCGCACGCGAGTTCCGAAATGCGAGGCGAGCGCGTGCATGAACTCGGCGTCGTTCAGCGCGAGTGTGCGTGCCGCGTCTTCGGGTGTTTGGGTCCATACGAGTCCGTACTCATCGCGTTCTGGAAGTAGTGCGACGGGACCTTCGCTGGTAAACCGTTCGTAGGCAACGCCGCCATGCGGATGATCGAGCGCGACCGACGCAACCACGGCCGTCTGCCGATAGTCGTGCCGGCGCCGTGAAATGCCGCGCACCATGGACGCCGAACCATCCGCGACGACGGCGAGCCTCGCGTGAAGTGGATCGCCCGGCGCGTTTTCGATGTCGATGCGCGCGCGCCCCGCCGCGCCGCTCACTGCGCTGACGGCAGCACCAAAACGCAATTCGACCGCAGCTGCCCGCAGCGCCTCGTCGAGTGTTTGCTGCAGCGCGCGATACGACACGACATAACCGAGCGCGGGCAGGCCTTGCTCCGATGCGTCCAGACGAACGGTTCCGAAACCGTGCGCCTGCGAAATGTCGATCGCCTTGATCAGCGTGACCGCGCCGGGCGCCGCGGCGAGCGGTGTCCAGACGCCGAGGCGCTCCAGGATCAGCCGCGCGCCGTGCGACAGCGCGAGCGAACGATCACTGCGCGCCGTCTGGCCCGGCGTCCGCGCATCGACGACGACGATATCGCGATCGGCATCACGCAACGCCAGCGCGAGCGTCGCACCAACCGGTCCCGCCCCGACGATGACGACGTCCCGCGTCACGCCGACCGTCGGTTCGCGCAAGCGACGATCAGGCGCAGGCGGCCTCGACGTCGGCGACCGTCTTCGGTGTCGCGGACGTGAGGTTGTCTACGCCGTCATGCGTCACGAGCACGTCGTCCTCGATGCGTACGCCGATGTTCCAGAACACCTCCGGCACGCTGTCCGCCGGCCGGATGTACGCGCCGGGCTCGACGGTCAGCACCATTCCCGGAGCGAGGCGCACCGATTCGCCCTGTTGCTGGTAAAGGCCCGCGTCGTGCACGTCCATGCCGAGCCAGTGACCCGCACGATGCATGTAGAACTGCTTGTAGCTGCCGCTTTCCAGTACGCCGTCGAGCGTTCCCTTGCACAGGCCAAGGTCGATGAAACCCTGCGCGAGAACACGTTCGGCAACGTGGTGGTATGCGTGAAACGACGCGCCCGGCTTCACCGCGTCGATGCACGCGAGTTGCGCCGCAAGCACCAGCTCGTACACGGATTTCTGCGGCCCGCTGAAACGGCCGTTCACGGGAAACGTCCGCGTGATGTCGGATGCGTAACCCTGGAATTCGCAGCCCGCGTCGATCAGCAGCAGGTCGCCGTCGATCATCTGCCGGTTGTTCTCGCGATAGTGCAACACGCAGGCATTCGGACCGGACGCCACGATGGAGCTGTACGCGACCGACTGCGCGCCCTCGCGCAGGAACTCGTGCATCAGCTCCGCCTCGATCTGATACTCGTACGCCCCCGGTGCCGCCGCACGCATCGCCCGGCGATGGGCGCCTGCCGATATCGCGCAGGCGCGGCGCATCAACGCGATCTCATGCGCATCCTTGATGAGTCGCATCGCGTCCACGGCGGCGCGCACGTCGACCACTTCCTCGGGCGCAGCGATTCCGGTGCGCACGCGCGTGCGCACTTCGTTCAGCAGGTCGGTCACTTCGCGGTCCCAGTCGCGAAACAGGCCGAGCGGGGTGAACAGCGCAGGTCGATCGCCGGCGAGGTCGGGCAGCTTTTCGCGCATC
>JAICVH010000057.1 GCA_025935435.1 Burkholderiales bacterium | reverse complement strand
GCCCTGCACCTGCAACGACACGCAAAGATCGAGTGCGGCCAGACGTGCGAGCAGTCCGGACGCGTCGCCGTAGTAATCGGTACCGTGAAAGGTCGCGTTGAAGGCGACACCGACAATACCTTGCGCTCTCAGCCGCTGGAGCGCGCTCGAGCCGATGTCGTGGGGAACGACGGCGATGCCCTTGAAGCGGCCGCCTGCGCCGCCGATCGCATCGAGCAGGCAGCGATTGTCCTGCTCGTACCCTGAATTGGGACCGACAACGAGGGCGCCGCGAATGCCGTAAGCGGCGAACACCTGCTTCATCTGTTCGGCGGTGGCGATCTCCTGGCCGGACGGCCTGTAGCGTGTATCGGCGCGATACGGAAACCGCGTCGGGTCGAGCACGTGACAGTGGCAATCGATCTTGGGTTCGGAGAAGATGTTCACGCGCGTCCTGGAGGCGGCTCCGAATCACTGCGCATCATGCGTCCCATCCGTCGATCGACGGAACGCGCAACGAAGCCACGTCGGGCAGGTCGAAACCGAAGTCGGCGTTCAGCAACGCCCGTAGGTGCGCGCGGTCGGCGAGACGCGACGTCTGCGCGGCGTCGCCACGCACACGCGTCACGTCGCGGTTCATCACCGTGACGTAACCATCGCCGGTGATTGCTCGCAACAGCAAGCGGTTCACGAAGGGTGAGGCCGAATGGGTTGCCGTGTAATGATTGGCGACTTCGAAGTCGACGCTGCTTTCAGCCTCGAGCGTCGACACCCAGCAGTCGACGTCGTTGCCGGCCTCCTTGGCGCGCAGTATCCAGAAGTCGCCGTCGCGCGTCATCCAGTGGGTTGCGTCGCCGCGCCCACCCGACGCAAGTGGTACCGGCACGCGGGACGCCAGGCGTCCGAAACCCGGATCAACGACGAACGTCCGACCTTCGATCGCCACGGTCAGGAACATGTGCGTCCGTGGCGAGGCATCGCGCGAAGCGTTCAGCACGACGCGGGCGGCATGCGCGACGGGTTCGAAACCGAGCGCTCCAAGCACGGCGGCGAAGAGCGTCGCGTGCTCGAAACAGTACCCGCCTCGGCGCGCATCGACGAGCTTCGCCTCGAGCGACCCAAGATCGAGTCGTGGCGGTCGCGCGAGCAGCACGTCGAGATTCTCGAACGGAATCCTGGCGGTATGCGCATGCAGGATGCCCGCGAGCGTTGCGTACGTCGAAGATTGTTCGCCGGTCCACCCGATGCGAGCGAAATAGCGCCGCAGATCGATTGCGCGATTCACGCCGGCTAGGCGGCGCAACGACGGTCGATCGGCGGCGGCGCCTGAGTCATGCGTCGCCCCGCTGCAGGCACGCCTGGTAGCGCGAGTCGACGCGACGCGCGAACCAATCCGTCGTCAGCGTGCGAGTGATCTTGGGGCTTTGCAGCACAATCGTCGGCAGCATCGCGCGCGGCGCAGGTTTGCCCGTGACCTGGTCGATCTGCGCGAACACGTTGCGATAAAGCTCGGTTCGTTCGAAGTCCTCGTCCTGGCCCCGTTCGAGGTCGCGACGAATCTCGTCCGGCCCGACACCCAGGCGCCGCGCAAGAACACGGACGGCGGTTTCGGTGCTGCTTGGCTCGCGCGAAGGGCGTGTGCCGTCATAGCGCAGAAGATCGCCATCGAGGGTCAGTGGAATACCCGACAGCTGGCTTACCGCATGCTGGAACGCTGCGTTACGGCTCGCGTACCGGCCGGCATTGAAGTCCGCAAAGCGGAACAGGTAGCGATCGTAAGGCGCGCGGTAATCGAGCAGATGAGCGACACCGAAGTACAGTCCGCCGCGTCGTGTGAACACCTCGTCACGCACCGAACCGGTGATCGGATACGGATACGGTTTGACGACGGCAAAGCGTTCGGCGAACGCAATACTGACCTGCATCGGTCCGGCGGTCTTGACCGGATTGCGGTCCGCGAAAAAAGTGCGACCAAGCGGGACGCGGTCGATGAAGTCCTCGTAGAGCCGGCTCAGCTGAAGTTCGGTCTTCACCGTGTCGAGACGCTCGCCATAGCTCTTGCCGCTCGACGACGGCAGCGCAAGCGCCGCATCGAGCACCAGGCGCGGAATGCCTGCGCGTTCACGGCGACGCTCGATCTCGCGTTTGGCGATTGCGGGCAAGCCGGGAATCGATGGATCGACGCGGAACGTCGATTCCTGTTGCGTCACCGCGACGACCGCGCAGATGTTCTGTGGCGTCGGTGGGATGTCGAGCGCCGCGATCGCTGCATACACGTCGGTCGCCCAGCCACTGCGGTCCGGGATGCCGTCGGGTAGCAGGCGCGCGACGCGGGCACGTCCTTCCGCCGCCGTGATCGGTGGGTACGCCGGTGGCGGCTCGACGGACGCGCATGCCCCGAGCAGCATGGCGGTGGCGACGAGCAAGACGAATCTCGACGTTGCCCGCACACGAATCGTGGCGTGCGTGTGCTGTTTCGGGGGATTCATGGATCGATCGACGAGCAGTCGAACGAGGCGCTATCGACGCGGATGGTCGGGGTGAGAGGATTCGAACCTCCGACATCTTGCTCCCAAAGCAAGCGCGCTACCGGACTGCGCTACACCCCGATCGCGTCATTATGCCATCGCGACAGCAACGCCTCGGACGCGATCACCGCCCGAACTTGCGGATCACTGCGAGCGCATCGTCGATTGCATGGGCGCCGTTGCCCGATGCGACGGCGTGCGTGACGCAGCCATGCAGATGATGCTCGAGCAGCTTCAACGCAAGCGCATCGAGCGCCGATTGCACCGCGCTCACCTGGGTGAGGATGTCGACACAGTAACGGTCGTCGTCGATCATGCGACCGATACCCCGCAGCTGTCCCTCGATGCGGTTCAGTCGCTTGCCGAGCGCCGCCGTCTGTGCGCTGCTGTGCGCAACCGTCGGGTGCCGCGGATGCTTCGCGGCCGCGCGAGCGCTGCCGGCCACGGCACTGCCCGCCGTCTTACGCGACGCCATACCCGGCATCCTGGACCGCCGCCTTGACGGCCGCTTCGGTCGTGCGTGTCGCGTCATACACGACGCTCGCCGAGCCGGGCGTCAGTGTCACGTTCACGTCGGTGACGCCGGGAACCGCCTTCAGCACCCGCGTCACGCTGGCGACGCAACCCTGGCAACTCATACCTGTGACATCGAATTTCAGGTTCTCCATCGCTTCTCCTTCATTAGCAGTCAGCGTCAGTGCGTCGGTCGAAAGCGTCGCAGCGACAGCGCATTGACGACGACCGACACGGAACTCATCGCCATCGCGGCACCGGCGATGACCGGGTTCAGCAGCCCGAGTGCAGCCAGTGGTATCCCGAGCACGTTGTAGCCGAATGCGAAGAACAGGTTCTGACGAATCTTCGCGCGCGTCGCGCGCGATAGCAGGATCGCGTCGACGACCGCTCCGAGGTCATCGCGAATCACCGTCACGTCGGCCGCCTCGACGGCGATGGCCGAACCCGCGCCGATCGCGAAACTGACGTCGGCGGTTGCCAGGGCTGGCGCATCGTTGATGCCATCGCCGACCATGCCCACGACCTGGCCATTGGCTTGCAGTGCACGGATGCGTTCGGCCTTCGCGGCGGGGGTCATTGCGCCGGCGTGCCTGGTGATTCCAACCTCGCGCGCAACGGCGTCGACGGTAGCGACGTTATCGCCGGACAGCATGACGACATCGACGCCATGCTGTTCCAGCCGCTGAATGGCCGCCGCCGACGTGGGCCGAACGCGGTCCGCAAGCGTGATGACGCCCAGAGGCTTCCCATCGCGGGCGACGGCGACGACGCTTTCCCCGCGCGGTATGAGGGCGGTGACATCGACGTTGTCGAACGCCACGTTGCGTTGCGCCATGAACGCGAGCGAGCCAACGGCGACCGATTGTTGTCCCTGCTCCATCCGGCCGTGCGCACCCATGCCGGGAACGACGGCGAACTCACCGATCGCGGGCAGTTCGAGGCCGTCGCCACGCGCTTTCGACACGATCGCCTGAGCGAGCGGATGCAATGCGCCCTGTTCGAGTGCCGCGGCAAGCGCGAGCACGTCCGGAGCCGACATGGCACCCATCGCGTGCACGTTGGTGACGGCAGGCCGTCCTTCGGTCACGGTGCCGGTCTTGTCGACCACGAGCGTCGTCACCCGCGCGGCATTTTCAAGCGCCACGGCATTGCGTATGAGGACGCCGAGCTCGGCCGCGCGCCCTGTACCAACGATGATCGCCGTCGGCGTTGCAAGACCGAGTGCGCAGGGGCAGGCGATGACCAGCACGGCGACCGCGTTGATCAATCCCGAAACGGCGTCACCGGCGACCACCCACGTCGCGATCCAGGTGATGACGGCCACAACCAGCACGACCGGCACGAACACGCCCGACACGCGATCGACGAGACGCTGGATCGGCGCCTTGGACCCTTGTGCGTCACCGACAAGCCGCACGATCCCTGCAAGAAGCGTGGCCTCGCCTACGCCGGTGGCGTCGCTGGTAAGGCGACCGTCCAGGCTCAATGTGCCCGCGTAGATGGTGCTGCCCGACGTCTTCGCGACCGGCCGGCTCTCGCCACTCAGCATCGATTCGTCGACGGACGATGTGCCGTCGACAACGACGCCATCGACCGGAATCGATTCGCCCGCGCGCACGACGAAGCGGTCGCCGACCACGACCGCTTCGAGCGGGATATCGACTTCTCGCCCATCGCGCATCACATGCGCGACTTTCGGCTGCAGGCGCAACAACTTTTCGATCGCGGCCGACGTACCGGCCCGTGCGCGCGCTTCCAGTGCCTTGCCAAGCAAGACCAGCGTGATGATCGCAGCGGATGCCTCGAAATAGACGTGCTGCGACAGGCCGCCCAGCGTGACGACCGCGCTCCACAGCCATGCGATCGACGTGCCGAGCGCAATCAGCACATCCATGTTCGCGCCGCCGCCGCGCAGCGCGTGCCAGGCGCCGACGTAAAAGCGTCGTCCGACGATGAACTGTACGGGCGTCGCCAGCGCAAACTGCAGCAAGCGAGGCATCAAGTCGTGCGCCGAGCCCGACAGCATCATCGCGACCATCTGCACGACGAACGGCGCGGTAAGCGCAAACGCCACGATCAATTCACGGCGCAGCCCGCGCCAGGCGGCATCGCGCCGGGCGGCATCGTGCTTGCGCTCCGCCGCGGCATCGTTCCGCACGCGCGCGGAATAACCTGCGCGGGAAACGGCCGCGAGCAGCGCATCGACGCCCGCCTGAGCGCGGTCGTAATCGACGCGCGCGGACTCGGTCGCGAAATTCACCGCCGCCTCTACGCCCGGCAGGCGGTTCAGCGTGGTTTCGATACGCGCTGCGCAAGCGGCGCAGGTCATGCCTTCGAGCGACAGGTCGACGTGGTCGGGGCTCCGCGCAACGTTCGCGGTTGGAATGTCGCCGACGCGCTCGAGTGCCCGCTCCATCCGGTCGATACTATACCCGGGTAGGGTATATGTCAACCTCGCTGCATCACGCCTCGGACTTCAGCTGCGGAAACAGGATGACGTCGCGTATGGACGCGCTGTCCGTCAACAGCATGACCAGCCGGTCGATGCCGATGCCCTCGCCTGCCGTCGGCGGCAGTCCGTACTCGAGCGCGCGGATGTAATCGGCGTCGTAATACATCGCCTCCTCGTCGCCCGCGTCGCGAGCGGTCGCCTGTGCGCGGAAGCGCGCCGCCTGGTCCTCCGGGTCGTTCAACTCCGAGAAGCCGTTGGCGATCTCGCGGCGGGCGATGAAGAGCTCGAAGCGGTCGGTCACCGCCGGATCGGCATCGCTCGCCCGCGCGAGCGGCGACACGTCGGTCGGATGCGCAACGATGAACGTGGGCTGCACGAGCTTGTCTTCGGTCGTCGCCTCGAAGAGCTTGAGCTGGAGCAGACCGACGCCATCGGTCGCGAACACCTCCACCGGAAACGGCTGCAGCGCGCGCCGCAGTGCGGTTTCGTCGGCGAGATCGACGGCCGCGTAGTCCGCGTTGTGGCGTCGGATCGCCTCGGCCATCGTCAGCCGTTCGAACGGCCGGCCGACGTCGATCGCTTCGCCCTGGTAGACCAGCGACGTCGTGCCGCAGACGCGCATCGCAACGTCGCGAAGCAGCGTCTCGGTCAGGTCCATGAGGTCGCGATAGTCCGCGTACGCCCAGTAGAACTCGAGCATCGTGAACTCGGGATTGTGGCGCGTCGAAATGCCTTCGTTGCGGAAATTGCGGTTGATCTCGAACACCTTCTCGAGGCCCCCGACGACCAGGCGCTTCAGGTACAGCTCGGGCGCGATGCGCAGATAAAGCGCCATGTCGAGCGCGTTGTGGTGCGTTTTGAACGGCCGGGCCGCCGCGCCACCGGGAATCGGCTGCATCATCGGCGTCTCGACTTCCAGGAATCCACGCGTCACGAAGAATTCACGGATCGCCTGCACGGTCTGCGAGCGCTTGACGAACACGTCGCGCGTCGCCGGGTTGGTGATCAGATCGACGTAGCGCTGGCGATAGCGCTGCTCCTGATCGGTCATGCCGTGGAATTTCTCAGGCAGCGGACGCAGCGCCTTCGAGAGCAGGCGCACGCTGTCGCATTTGACGGACAGTTCGCCGGTCTTGGTCTTGAACAGCGTGCCGGCCGCGCCGACGATGTCGCCCAGGTCCCAATGCTTGAACGCGTCGAGCAGCGCTGCACCGATGCCATCGAGCGTCACGTAAAGCTGAATGCGCCCCGACATGTCCTGCAACGTCGCGAAGCACGCCTTGCCCATCACGCGCTTCAGCATCATCCTGCCCGCGACCGCGACGCGAATCGGCGTCTGCTCGAGCACGGCGTTGTCGGATCCGTCGTACGCCGCGTGCAGGTCACCGGCGAGCGCGGTGCGCCGAAAGTCGTTCGGATAGGCATTGCCCGCCGCGCGCAGCGCGGCAAGCTTGCCGCGCCGCTCGGCGATGACCTGATTTTCGTCGGTCGCGGCGACGTCCGGAATCGGTTTGGTCATGCCGTTCGTCGCACCGCGCGGCGCACGCTCAAACACCCTGCTTCAGACTGGCTGCGATGAACTCGTCGAGATCGCCGTCGAGGATGGCCTGCGTGTTCCCGACCTCGTAATTCGTGCGCAGGTCCTTGATTCGCGACTGGTCGAGCACGTATGAACGAATCTGGTGACCCCAGCCGATGTCCGTCTTGGCATCCTCGAGCTTCGCCTGCTCCTCCTGCCGCTTGCGCAACTCCAGCTCGTAGAGTTTCGACTTCAGCATCGCAAATGCCTCGGCGCGATTGCGGTGCTGCGAGCGGTCGGTCTGGCACTGGACAACGATGTTCGTCGGCAGGTGCGTGATGCGCACGGCGGAGTCCGTCTTGTTCACGTGCTGACCGCCCGCGCCTGACGCGCGGTACGTGTCGATGCGCAGCTCCGCCGGATTGATGTCGACTTCGATCGACTCGTCGACTTCCGGATAGACGAACACGCTCGCGAACGACGTGTGCCGCCGCGCGTTCGAGTCGAAAGGACTCTTGCGCACGAGCCGGTGCACGCCGGTTTCGGTTCGAAGGTAACCGTATGCGTACTCGCCGTCGACCTTGATCGATGCGCTCTTGATGCCGGCGACCTCGCCCGGAGATTCCTCGAGCACCGACACCGCGTAGCCCTTGCGCTCGCAATAGCGCACATACATGCGCAGCAGCATTGCCGCCCAGTCCTGCGCTTCGGTGCCGCCGCTTCCCGCCTGGATGTCGACGAAGGCGTTGCCCGGGTCGAGCGGGTGGTGGAACATCCGCCGGAATTCGAGATCGGCGACCGTACGTTCGAGTTTTGCAACGTCGGCTTCGATCGCCGCCAATGCGGCGTCGTCGCTTTCCTGCCGCGCGAGCTCGTAAAGATCACCGCTGTCGTCGAGTCCTGTCTGCAGTGCGGTGAGGACGTGGACGACGCCGTCGAGTTGCTTCTTTTCCTTGCCGAGATCCTGCGCGCGCTGCGGGTTGTCCCAGATCTTCGGGTCTTCGAGCTCGCGGTCGACGGCCGCGAGACGCGCGGACTTCACATCGAAGTCAAAGATACCTCCGAAGCTGCGCGGTCCGATCCTTGAGCCCGGCAATCGCGCTCGCGATCGCGTTGACGTGTTCGGCTTCCATTGCGTCGCTCGTCCAAAGAAGACCGGCATTATAGCGGTACCATTATGTGCGCCCGCCTTCGCGGACCCTGCACCAATTTCCGCGGCGCAATCCGTTCCCACGCCTCGCATGCACACGCCTCCCGGTTTCGTGCCTTCGCATGTGACGCCGAGCACGCTGGCGGCGACCTCGCTCGCATTTGCGTTCGCCGGCATGAAACTGCTCGTCGTCGGCAACGACGTCACGCCTGCGATTCCTTCGCTCGAGGATCTCGACGCCGCCGGCGTGACGGGGACGCGTCACTATCTCGGCAATCTCCACGGCGCCGACTGCATCGCAATCGCGCTCGCCGACGACGCGTCGGCGCCTGCGGGATTTGCCCTCGCGGGACTGCGGTCACTGTTTCTCAAGCTGCCGGAGCCGACGCTCGCACTCGCGGCGCGCGCGTTCCAGGTCGTCGAGTGGGACCGCACGCATCGCTTCTGCGGCCGCTGCGGAACGCCGACGCGCGACAAGGCCGGCGAACGCGCACGCGAGTGTCCGGCCTGTGGTTACGTCGCGTATCCGCGGGTATCGCCGGCCATGATGGTGCTCGTGACACGCGACCGAGAGCTGCTGCTCGCACGCGCGAATCGCTTCCCCGGCGCCATGTACAGCGCGCTCGCGGGTTTCGTGGAACCGGGAGAAACGATCGAGGACTGCATCCATCGCGAGGTTCGCGAGGAAGTGGGCGTCGAAGTGGCCGACCTCTGCTACTTCGCAAGCCAATCGTGGTCGTTTCCCCACTCGTTGATGATCGCGTACACGGCGCGCTATGCCGGTGGCGAGTTGAAGCCGGACCCCACCGAGATCGCCGACGTGCGCTGGTTCGGCGTCGATGCCTTGCCGGACCTGCCGAGCACGGTTTCAATCGCGCGGCGTCTGATCGACACCACCGTCGCGCGCCTGCGTGACTTGCCTGGTGCGATGCCCGTCGGCTGACGGCCTGCGGCCGGCTGCGTCGGGCTGTTAAAATTCATCGTTTCGCCGCTTTCGTTCCGGTCCGCGTGCGTCCTCTCCCCTTCATTCACCTGATCGCGCTCGCGCTCGCGTGCATCGCGACGCCGACGTTCGCGCAGTCGCCGCCCGTCACGCAGGATCCGCGGGACATGGGCGAAGCCGCGCGCAAGGTGTATGCGGAAGCGTTGAAGGAGGCCCGCGATCTCATCGACCGCAAGCAATACGCGGATGCGGTGGCGAGGCTCGATCGACTGTCCGCGGAGCGGCCACGCGAGCCCCAGGCGCGCTTCCTCAAGGGGCTCGCATTGACCGATCAGGGTCGCCCCGACGATGCGATCGCGCTGTTTCGCGCGCTGCTCGCCGATTTCCCGGAGCTACCCGAACCGCGCAACAACCTGGCCGTGCTCTACGCGCAGAAGGGTGAATACGCGCTCGCGCGCGACGAACTGGAGCGCGCCGTCCAGACGGCGCCCGATTACGCGGTCGCTCACGAAAACCTGGGCGACGTTTACGCGCGTCTCGCGGAACTCGAATACGAACGTACGGTCACGCTCGACAAGCGCAACCGCACGGCGCCGGCGAAGCTGCGACAGATTCG
>JAICVH010000090.1 GCA_025935435.1 Burkholderiales bacterium | reverse complement strand
GTCAGTGCCGATGCGAAGCTGCACTTCGACACGCTTGCCGGGCTCGCATCGCATCCGAACGTCGCGGCGCTCGTCGTCGTTTCCGCCGCTGAGGATATTTCCGCCGCGTACGTCGACGCGGCCGTTGCTGCGGGCAAGCCGGCGGTCGGACTGTCGTTGCCAGGTGTGCACGAGGACGCGCTCGCGCTCGTCGACGCGACGGTGCGCGCGGCAACGCGCCTGGTGCGGGAAGCGTCCGCACTGCGTCGCGTGCCCTGCGCGGTCGCGGATCTCTGCGTCGCCGTCGAGTGCGGACACTCGGACGCGACGTCCGGCCTCGTCTGCAATCCGCTCGCGGGTCGAATGATGGAGCTGATCGTCGATGCCGGCGGCCAGGCGATGTTCAGCGAGACCGTCGAGTGGACGGGCGCCGAGCATCTGCTCGCGCAGCGCGCCGCGACGCCGCAGATCGCACATCAGATACTCGCCGCGGTCGGCGAGCGCGAACGGATGGTTCGCGAGAACGGCGGCAACATCCGTGCGCAGAACCCCGGTCCGCAGAACAAGGCAGGTGGCCTTACGACGATCGAGGAAAAGGCCCTCGGCGCCATCGCGAAGGGCGGTCGTCAGGAGATCCGTGGCGTGCTCGCGCCGACCGAGCGTCCGCGCGGTTCCGGGTTGTTTCTGATGGACACGCCGTATTTCTCGCCGGAGTCGATCACCGCGATGGTCGCCGGCGGTGCGCAGATCGTGCTCTTCACGACCGGACCGGGCAACAGCTACGCGAGCCTCGTCGCGCCGACGATCAAGATGAGCGCGAACCCCGCCGCCACGAAGCGGCTTGCCGAACAGATCGACTTCGTCGCCACGTCGGCGCTCAATCACAGCGCGCCACTTGACGTGCTCGCGGCGCAAGGTTTTGTGCAACTGCTCGATGTTGCATCGGGTACGCTGACCTTCGGCGAAATCGTCGGCGAAGGCAGCGAAGTCGTCAGTCGTCTGGCGCCATCGATGTGAGCGATCCTTTGGTCGCGGAGGAACCGTGAATACGTCGCCCGATCCGATTTCGCAGCTGTCCCGCTACTCGACATCGATCGTGTCGGACGCGCTCGACGAGCTCGCCATCCTCGGCGTATTACCAGGGCTCTTTGCACAGCGCCTCGGACAGGGCCGTGTCGTCGGCCGCGCGCTGCCGGCAAGGCTCGAGCCGAAATCGCATGACCCGGCCGCGTACCGCTTCGGCGGCGGCGTCGGCAAGCCCCTCGAGCAGGTTCTGCAGACGATGCGCGACGGAGACGTGGTCATCATGGATCTTGGCGGTTCAATCCGCGCGGCGGCATGGGGCAGCCTCGCTTCGCGCATCGCGCAGCGGCGCGGCGTGCGCGGCACCGTCATGTGGGGCGCGTGCCGCGACGTCGATGAAATCCGCGCGATCGGCTATCCGGTGTGGGCCGTCGCCGTGTGTCCGCGCCGCAGTCGCAACGAGTTCACGTTCGGCTCGATCAATGAGTCGATCACGATCGCCGGCGTAACGATCGCGCCGCGCGATTACGTCGTCGCCGACGAAAGCGGCGTCGTATGCATCCCGCACGCGCGCGTCAACGAAGCGCTGCAGCTCTGCGCGCGGATCGCAGAGCAGGAGGCCGCGCTCGAGGCGCAGGTGCTGAACGATTCGCTCGCGTCCTGGGACAGCGTGTGATGCGCGGACCGCTTTTCCGATGAGCTACGAGCCAGGTGCCACGCGGCGCTTTCCGAGACGCGACGTCGCCGTTTCGCAACTGGGTGTCGGCACGGCGCCGTTCGGAAGCGTCGCGCAGTCGGACACGGATGCCTCGATTGCGTCCGCGTTTGCGGCGATGCGTGACGCGGGCCTGCGTTATTTCGACACGGCGCCGTTCTACGGGCTCGGGCTCGCCGAGCATCGACTCGGCGCGTGCCTGCGCGGCGTCGATCGCCGCACGCTCGTGCTCTCGACCAAGGTCGGGCGGCTGATGCGACCCGTCGGCGATGGTGTCGCCGCAGGCGTGCACGGTGGCAGCCTGCCATTCGAGGTGGCGTTCGACTACAGCTACGACGGCACGCTGCGTTCCCTCGAACACAGCCTGCAGCGGTTGGGTACCAACGCGGTCGACATCGTGCTGATCCACGACGTCAACCGGCGCTGGCAGGGCGATCTCGTCGAGCAGCGCTATCGGGAGGCGATGGCCGGCGCACACCGCGCGCTCGTCGAACTGCGCGGCGCCGGCGTGATCAAGGCATTCGGCGTCGGCGTCAACGATTGGTCGATTCTGTTGCGCTTCGCCGCCGACGGCGATTTCGACTGCTTCATGCTCGCGGGGCGCTATACGCTGCTCGATCACACGGCGATCGACACGTTCCTGCCGGATTGCGAACGGCGCAACATTGCCGTGCTGATGGCTGCACCGTTCAATTCGGGGATCCTGGCGACCGGCGCAACGCCTGGCGCCACGTATTTCTATGTCGAGGCCGAGCGCGACATCGTCGAACGCACGCAACGGATCGAACGCGTGTGCCGCCGGCACGGCGTGGCGATCGCGTCTGCGGCGTTGCAGTTTCCGCTGGCGCACCCGGCCATCGCATCGGTCGTGACGGGCATGCGCAGCGCCGACGAAGTTCGCGCCAACGCGGCGCATTGCCGCGCAGCGATCCCGCGTGCGTTCTGGGACGAACTGCGGCATGAACGGTTGATTGCCGAAGGCGCACCCGTTCCAGCGGACGCGTAACGATCCCAGCAACGCGCCGGCGTCGATGCCTGGCATCCTCACCGCCCTCCGCTGTCACGCCGCGCAGGTCACGGCGAAAACACTGTGGACGTTCGTCGAGCTGACCGACGCCCACGGCAACGTCGGCGTCGGCGAGGCGACGCTGCCGAACCCCGATCCGGCGCTCGACGACCATTTGGTCCGCTATGGCGAACGCGTCGTCGGACAGCGCGTCGACGACGTCGACTTCGACGACGCGCGTGCGGCGGCTCGCACGCTGCCCGAGTTCGCAGCCATCTCCGCACTCGACCAGGCGATCGTCGATCTGCTCGCGCGGTCGCGCGGCAAGAGCGCCGCGGATGTGCTTGGTGGCCGGCGCCGCGACGCGCTCGTGGTGTACGCCAACGTCAATCGAACGACGACCGTGCGCACGGCGGCCGGATTCGCAAGCGCAGCCGGGCGCGCCATCGCCGATGGGTTCGCCGCGGTGAAGATCGCGCCGTTCGACGGCGTCGAGTTGCGCGGCGACTTTTCGCACGTCGACACAGCGCCGCTACTCGATGCGGCATTCGCGCGCATCGCGGCGGTTCGAGCGGCGATCGGCGACGAGGCGCGGCTGATGATCGATTGTCATTGGCGCCTCGATCGGCGCGTCGCCGAAACGGTGATCGACGCGATCGCGGCGTATCGGCCGTATTGGCTCGAATGCCCGCTGCCCGAAACGCCCGAATCGCTCGCTGCCCTGCGCGCGCTGCGCTCGCGCGCGAACGATCGTGGCATCCGGCTCGCCGGTTGCGAAACGATGTCGCTTCTGCGCGGGTTCATGCCGTTCGTGCGCGCCGGGGCGTACGACGTCATGATGCCGGACGTCAAGTACGTTGGGGGCCTGTGCGAGATGCTCGCGCTCGCCGAACTGCTGGCTACGCACGGTATCGAGTGCGCTCCGCACAATCCGAGCGGCCCGGTGTCGCATGCCGTCAGCGTGCAGGTCGCCGCCGCGGCCGACGTCATTGGCATGCTCGAAGTCCAGCATCGCGAAACGTCGTACTTCGATGCGCTGGTAAAGGGAGCCGCACCAGCGCCGGCGGACGGTCATGTGCGGGTGCCCGTCACGCCCGGATTTGGCGTACGGCTCGATCACGCACTGATCGCTTCGCTTGACACCGTCCCGAAGCGGTGGCGGCACGGCGGCGAACGCTACAATCGCTAGCGCGCGCAACCCGCGCGGGAAAGAACGGAGGCAAGCATGACGCGTAGTTCGATCGGAGCGTGGCTGGCAGCGGCTGCAGCGCTTTGCTTTGCATCCACCGCTCCCGCGTACGACGGTCCCGTCGAGAAGAAGGTATTCACGCTCCCGACTTACACGACCGTCGCCGGCAAGCCGCTTCGCAACGTTCGCGTCGGGTACGAAACGTACGGCAAGCTGAATGCTGCGGGCGACAACGCCATTTTCGTTCCGCATTTCTTCACCGGCAGCTCGCACGCGGCCGGGAAGTACAAGCCGACCGACGCCGCGCCTGGCTATTGGGACCCGATCATCGGCGCCGGCAGGCCCATTGACACCGACAAGTATTTCGTCGTGAGCGCCGATGCGCTCGCCAATCTCGGCACGAAGGACCCCAACGTCACGACGACCGGTCCTGCGTCGGTCAATCCGGACACCGGCAAGCCGTACGGCATGGCGTTTCCGGTCGTCAGCTATCGCGACTCGGTGCAGGTCCACAAGGCGCTGGTCGATTCGCTCGGCGTCAAGAAGCTGCACGCGGTCGCGGGTGCCTCAGGCGGATCGATTCAGGCAATGGAATGGGCCGCTGCGTATCCGGACTTCGTCGAACGCGTCGTGCACGTCATCGGTCCCGGGTTCGACATCACGCCCTACGTGATCGAAATGCTGGACGTCTGGTCACTGCCGATTCGCCTCGATCCGAAATGGAACAACGGCGACTATTACGGCAAGGACGAGCCGGTCGCGGGAACGGCGCAGGCGCTGAAGATCATCACGATCACCGCGCGCGCGCACGGCTGGGCGGAGAAGACGTTCGGCTACAAGTGGGCCGATCCGGCGAAAAACCCGGGCGTCGAAGTCGCCAACGCGTTCGCGATCGAGGACGCGCTGCAAAAGGCGGGATCGGCGCGCGCGGCGAGTATCGATGCGAACTCGCTGCTCTACACGGCCAAGGCGAACCAGCTCTACAACCTCGGCGACGACGTGAAAAAGATCAAGGCGAAGATCCTTTTCGTTCCGGCCGAGAGCGATCTGATCTTTCCGCCGGAGCTCTCGATGCGGGCGGCCGAACGTTACAAGGCGCAAGGCGGTGTGGCGGAGGTGGCGATCATCGAAGGCGACGGCGGCCACCTCGACGGTGTCACGAGCGTCGCGAAGCAGGGCGAGGCGATCCGGGCGTTCCTCGCGAAATAGCCTGCGCGAGCGTCTGCAGCGCGGACTGCAGCCGATCGCCGGGCGCGAGGCCCAGCCGGCGCGCGCACGCGTTGACGCGCGAAAGGACGCCGTGGTTCCACATGTCCTGCGCATCGCCGATGCGCGCGGTGGCATGCGACACGGCACCTGCCGCGACACCGCGCGCGTCGAGCATCTGCAACGCCGCAATGCCGGCGTCGTCCTTGCCGATGCCTGCGTCGTTGAAAAAGGCTGCGGAGAGCGGAACGGCGAGCGCGAACTCGCCGGAGCTGACGCCGCCGTGCGAGGCGGCTACGATGATCGCGCCAGCGTCTTCAGGACCGATTTGTGTGATGGAGTCGACGATGACGGCCCGATTCGAACGATCGAGCGCGACGACCTTGCGCAGCAGATGGGCTTCGTGCATGAGGTTTCGTCGGCGTCCAGCAACGATACCGCATTCGCAGGAATCGCTTGACGTGCCACAGCGTCGATTCTTCGGCGACGTCGATGACTGACCTTCCTCGCGTTACCTACAGCAACACCCAGCAGGATTTCAGCGGCGTGCACGCGCGGCTCGACACGATGATCCCGCACGTCGAGCAAATGCTCGGCCGCCAGGTATCCAATCGCGCGGGTGGCGCAGATCTGCCGGACGAAGGCGCCTACACCGTAACGAGCCCGATCGACGATCGTATCGTGCTCGGCGTTGCGAGCGCGGCGTCACCGGTCACGATCGACACGGCGGTGGTTGCTGCGCACGACGCGCAAAGTGCTTGGTCGCGCATGCCGTGGCGCGAGCGCGTGACGATCCTCGAGCGCGTGGCCATCGAGCTCGAGCGGCGCAAGTGGGAACTCGGTGTCGCGGCGCTGTTCGAGGTCGGCAAGTCCCGCATGGAGGCGATGGGGGAAGTCGAAGAGGCGATCGACCTGGTTCGCTATTACTGTGCGCAGATGGTCGAGCGCGAAGGGTTTCGCGCGCCGCAGAAGCGCGCGTTCCCGGTCGAATCGACGGAGGTCGTCTTGCGCCCGCACGGCGTGTTCGCGGTGATCGCGCCGTTCAATTACCCGATCGCGCTGTCGACGAGCATGATCACCGGTGCGCTGCTCGGCGGCAACACCGTCGTGTTCAAGCCCAGTCCCGGTGCCGCACTGACGGGTCGAATGCTCGTCGACGCGTTCGACGCGGCCGGGGTTCCCGCCGGCGTCGTCAATCTCGTCTGCGGAGGTGCTGCGACCGGGCGCGCGCTCGCCAATCACCCGCGTGTGAACGGCATCGTGTTCACCGGCTCGCATCAGGTGGGCATGCTACTGATGCGCGAGCGTGCAATGGACGCGCATGTGAAGCCGGTGATCGCCGAAATGGGTGGAAAGAATCCCGCGTACGTTTGTGCGTCGGCGAATCTCGACGACGCCGTCGAGGGCGTTGCGCGCTCGGCGTACGGCCTGCAGGGCCAGAAGTGTTCATGCGAATCGCGCGTGTTCGTGCACGCGTCGATCTTCGAGGATTTCATCGAGCGCCTCGCGGCGCGCGCAGCACGGATGCCAATCGGCGATCCGCGGCTGCGCGACACGTTCATCGGACCGCTGATCAATGCCACGGCGTTCCAGCGCTACGAAGAGGCCGTGTTCGAGGCCGGGCGTGACGGGAACGTTCGGATGGGCGGGCAGCGCCTGATGCGCGATGGGCTCGATCACGGCTTCTACGTGGAGCCGGTGCTGGTGACCGATCTGCCCGCAGGGCATCGGCTGCACACCGAAGAGCTGTTTGCACCGCTGCTCACCGCACATTCCTTCGCGAAGCTCGACGACGCGCTCACTGAAGGCAACGCCGTCAACTATGGCCTGACCGCGGGTATCTACACGAGCGACGAGCAAGAACTCGAGCGTTTCCTGGAGGGTGCGCACGCCGGCGTGCTCTACGCCAATCGTGCGAGCGGCGCGACGACGGGCGCGTGGCCCGGCATCCAGACGTTCTGCGGCTGGAAGGGCTCCGGAACGACAGGGAAGGGCGGCCTCGGGCCGCACTATCTGCCGCAGTTCATGCGCGAGCAAAGTCGCACCGTCGTTGCGCCCGGCGCGCGACAGGCGTGAGCACGAACCCCCCGGCTACTCTGTGCATGACGGCAAAATTTGCGCCGTCTCGCGACTACAAAGCTTCGCCGAACAGTTCGACGATCAGCTCGCGCAGCCAGCGATTGCCGGCGTCTTGTGCGTAGCGGCGATACCAGTGCACGCTGACGTCGAAGCGCGGTAACCCGCGGGGCCGCCACACCGCGTAGCGGCCGAGTCGCCCGAACGCCTCGGACAGCCGCTCCGGCATGATCACCGCGAGCTCGGTGTCCGCGAGAATGCGCGGCAGCACCATGAAGTGCGGCAACGTGAGACGCACGCGATCGCGAACGCCGAGCGCGTCGATCGCGCGCGCGGTCGCTGGATGCGAGCGAACAAGGACGTACGAGAGCCGCACGAGTGCAGCGCGCGTCGGCTGCTCGTGCGCGAGCGGATGATCGGCCCGCATCACGACGACATAACGTTCGTGCAGCAGCACGTGCCGCTCGACGTCGGTGAGCGCCGGGATGTAGCCGATCGCGAGATCGATGCGGCCGCTTTCCATCGCCGGCAGGATGTCCTCGTCGTCGAGCTGGAACGCCTCCAGCCGAACGCCCTTCGCAATTTGCGCGACGCGCGCCATCAATGGCGGCAGAAAAATCGTTTCGCCGATGTCGCTCATGTGCAGGCGGAACGTGCGCTCGGAGCGGAGCGGATCGTACGCGTCCTCCTCGCGCAAGGCCGCGTCGAGCGTGCGGAGCGCCTGGTCGACGGCGGCCGCGAGCCGCTGGCCTTTCGGGGTTACCGTCATGCCGCGTTGCGACCGCACGAACAGCGGATCGC
>JAICVH010000686.1 GCA_025935435.1 Burkholderiales bacterium | reverse complement strand
CGCCGTTGGATCGACGACCGGCGTAACGCCGTTGATCGAATAGACGGTTAGTCCGGTGTGCATCGATGGTGTCGATCGGAGGGCGCGTCAACCAACGAAGCGCCGCGCATTGGCGAACATCCGATACCACGGCGAGCGTTCGCCCCAGTCGTCCGGGTGCCACGACATCTGCGCGGTGCGCCAGACGCGCTCCGGGTGCGGCATCAGGATCGTAAACCGGCCATCGCCGGTCGTGAGCCCGGTAATGCCCTCCGGCGAGCCATTGGGATTGAACGGATAGGCTTCGGTGTTGCGTCCTTGCGAATCGACGAACCGCAACGCGACGAGCGGCTGCACCGCGCCGAGGTGCGTTGCATCGCGAAATTCCGCGAAGCCTTCGCCGTGCGCGACCGCGACGGGGATGCGGCTCCCGGCCATGTCCGCAAAAAACAACGACGGGGTCGCGAGCACTTCGAGCATCACGAAGCGCGCCTCGAACTGCTCCGAAGCGTTGCGTACGAAATGCGGCCAGTCGGACGCGCCTGGAATCAGCGCGCGCAGGTTGCTCATCATCTGACAGCCGTTGCAGACGCCGAGCGCGAACGAATCGACGCGCGCAAAGAACGCCGCGAACTGGTCGCGTAGCGCGGCGTTGAACAGGATCGACTTGGCCCAGCCCTCACCGGCGCCGAGCACGTCGCCGTACGAAAAACCGCCGCACGCGACGAAGCCCCGGAACGTCGCCAGCGCGTGGCGACCGGCGAGCAGATCGGTCATGTGCACATCGTATGCGTCGAAACCCGCTCGCGTGAACGCGGCCGCCATCTCGACCTGGCCGTTCACGCCCTGCTCGCGCAGGACCGCCACCCGGGGCCGCGCGCCACGCGCGATGAACGGCGCAGCCGGGTCATCCGCTGCGTCGAATGTCAAAGCAGGCAGCAATCCGCCGTCATGCTCGTCCGTCAGTCGCGCAAATTCCTGGTCCGCCGCCAGCGGATTGTCACGCAGGCGCTGCATCGCGTGCGTCGTTGCTGACCACGCGCGATGCAGATCGATGCGCGACTCGTCGACGACGAGTGATCCGCCAGCGCGAACCAACATCCGCGCACCGTTTCGCGCCTTGCCGATGTCGCGCGCTGCAACGCCCGCGTCGTGCGCCGCCATCAACACGTTTTCAACGTCACTGCGACGGATCTGCACGACGGCGCCGGGCTCTTCGGCAAAGAGCGTCGCGATCGGATCAACGCAATCCGCGCCGAGATCGATGTCGATGCCACAACGGGATGCAAACATCATTTCGGCCAACGTGACGAACATCCCGCCGTCGCCGATGTCGTGATAGGCGAGCAGCGCGTTGCGTCGATGCAGCGTCTGCACGAGCGTGAAGAAGGAGGCGAGCGACTCGGGGCGATCGACATCGGGCGCATCGTCGCCGAGCTGGCCGAAGACCTGCGCGAGCGTCGAACCACCGAGCCGCCGGCGACCCGCCGACACGTCGAGATGAAGCAACGCGGTGTCGCCGCGATCGAGGCGCAGAAGCGGCGTCAGTGCAGCGCGCGCGTCGACAAGCGGGGCAAACGCCGAGACGATCAGCGAGACAGGCGCCGTGACACTCCTGTCGACACCGCGGTCACGCCACGTCGTCCGCATCGACAGCGAATCCTTGCCGACCGGAATCGAAATGCCGATGGCCATGCAAAAGTCGAGAGCGACCGTGCGCACCGTGTCGAACAGCGCGGCGTCTTCGCCGGGTTCGCCGGCGGCCGCCATCCAGTTCGCGGACAGCTTGACGTCGGTCAGATCGCGTATGCGGGCCGCCGCGAGGTTCGTAAGCGCTTCGGCGACCGCGATGCGTCCGGACGCTGCCGGGTT
>JAICVH010000014.1 GCA_025935435.1 Burkholderiales bacterium | reverse complement strand
TCACGGGCCTCGGCTCGGTTCGCGCCTCGCCCGGCGGACTCATGCGTCGGGCTCCTTGCGATACTGAGCAGCGTTAACTTCCACGCGTCGCCCTCCCCGCAATCGTCCGCCGCCGCCCCCTTCGGGCCTCGGCTCGGCTCGCGCCTCGCCCGGCGGACTCATGCGTCCGGCCGATGTCGCAGCGAGGCGGCACGAGGCAGAATCATGCGCGTGAACAATGCCAATGGCATGGCGAACACTATCGCACGCTGTCAAACCTTCGCGCGCCGAAATTTGACAGCGCCGACCCTCGTGCGCAACGCGTTGCCGCAGGTGTGCACGCTGTGCATGGCGAGCGCCGGAGACGCGCTGCTGTGCGTCGCGTGCGCTGAGGACATGCCGCGCGTCATCGCAGCGTGTCCTCGGTGTGCGCTGCCCTCGCCGCTCGCGTTGACCTGCGGACGCTGTCTCGCGAGGCCGCCGGCACACGAGGCGACGATCGCTGCGTGGCGGTACGCCTTTCCTGCCGATCGGCTGCTGCACGCTTTCAAATACGACGGGCGCCTCGCGCTCGCCGAGCCGCTCGCCATCGCGCTCGCGGATGCGGTATTGCAACGCAACGGTCCACTGCCCGATCGCTTGATCGCGTTGCCGCTGGCGCCGTCGCGCCAGCGTGCGCGCGGATTCAACCATGCACAGGAAATCGCGCGGCGAGTCGCGCAGCGCACATCGGTCCCGCTCGTTGCCGCAATGCGTCGCGTTCGCGACTCACGGCCGCAAGCCGGGCTTGCGCTCGCCGCGCGAACGTCCAATGTCCGCAATGCGTTTGTTGCCACTGCGCGACTCGACGGACTCGCTGTCGCGATCGTCGACGATGTGATGACGACCGGGGCGACATTGAGCGCGGCCGCCACGGCGGCGCGCGCTGCCGGCGCCCGCCGCGTCGAGGCCTGGGTCGTTGCGCGCACGCTGCCGCCGACGAGCCGAAGCCGGTCAAACCTGTCGCGCGCCGGCGACCCGCTGTCCGCCGACGACGCCACGAAGGCGCGTTGAAGCTAACGCCGATGTTCGCGGTCGTCCTCGTACATCCGGTGATTCCGCCAAACACCGGAAACGTGATCCGGCTGACGGCGAATACGGCGACTGAACTGCATCTGGTCGAGCCGCTCGGCTTTCGGATGAACGATCGCGAACTGCGTCGCGCGGGTCTCGACTATCACGAATACGCGCGCGTCACCGTGCATCGCGATTTCGCAGCATGTCGCGCCGCGCTCGACGCGCCAGCGCCGCGACGCTGGTTCGCGTTCACGACGCAGGCGACGCGCTCGGCATACGACGTCGCCTACGTTCCGGGCGACGTGTTGACGTTCGGCTGTGAGACGTCCGGGTTGCCCGCCGACGTGGTCATGCATTTCGGCGCTGAGATGCAGGTGCGCATACCGATGCGCCCCGGCGTGCGGAGCCTCAATCTGTCGAACGCCGTTGCGGTCGCCGTGTACGAGGCGTGGCGACAGCAGGGGTTTGTCAGCCGCTAGCAGCCGGGAGCGAGCATCAATCTTCGACCCCGACCCTCGCGTCTCGCCTCATTCCCCCTTTGGCTCCCTTGCCAGCAGCGCAAGCACTGCCTCACGCGGCGCGACGCCCTCGTACAGCACGCGGTTGACGGCATCGACGATCGGCATGTCGAGCGCAAACTGACGCGCGAGGTCGCGCGTTGCGCGTGCCGCCTCGATGCCTTCGGCGACGTGGCCGATTTCGGAAACGATCGCGGCCAGCGGTTGCCCGCGCGCCAGGCCGAGACCGACACGGCGATTGCGCGACAGATTTCCCGTACATGTCAGCACCAGATCGCCGAGGCCCGCCAGGCCCATCAGCGTTTCCCGCCGCCCGCCGAGCGCAGCGGACAGGCGCCCTGACTCGGCGAGACCGCGCGTGATCAGCGCGGCGCGTGCGTTATCGCCGAAGCCGAGCGCATCGCTCGCCCCGGCGGCGATCGCAAATACATTCTTCACCGCGCCGCCGACCTCGATGCCGATCAGATCGTCGCTCGGGTAAGCGCGCAGCGTGTCGCTGCGAAGGAGCGCGGCAACGGCGGCGGTCAGCGCAGCATCGGTCGATCCGACGACAAGCGCGGTCGGCAATCCCTGCGCGACTTCGACCGCGAACGTCGGGCCGGTCACGCTGCCGACCGGATGCTGCCATTGCGTCGCGAGCGCCTGGTGCGGCAGCGACCACGTTGCCGTGCCTTGACGTGTGGCGACGAAACCCTTTGACAGCGACACGAGCGGTCCCGCAATGCGCGCGGCGTGCAGTTCATGCACGAGCGGCATCAGGCCAGCGACGGGCGTTGCGGCAATCAGCAGTTCCGCATCGGCGACGTCGCTGATCCGTGACGTGACCGCAAGCGAGGGCGGCAGCGTGACGCGCGGAAGGTAGCGACGATTTTCGCGCGCGGCCTGGCAGTCACGCGCCTGCAATGGCGAGCGTACGTAAAGCTTGACACCAGGCCGGTCGTGGCTTCGGGTCGCGAGATGCACGGCCAGCGCCGTGCCCCATGCTCCGCCGCCCAGCACCGCAACTCGCGTAAACGCCGTCATCGATCCGAGTCCGGAGGCGAAGCCGGGCGCGATCAGAACCCGAACACCTGCGCCAGTCGAATGAAGCCGGTCTGGCCGTCCCGGTGGCGCACCTTGAGCCAACCGGGCATCGTCGTCGCGGACGGCGACGCAGCGGTTTCCGCGACTTCGAGCAGCACATCGCGGTCGGCGCGAAACACGATCGGCGCGGTGTCCTCGGGGCTCGCACGCACGTCGGCAGCGACGCGCACGACGACCATGCGCCGCTCCGACAGGCTCTTCGCCTGCATCCAGCCGATCGTGCCGGCGACGTCGCGCACCTTCGTCCAGCCTTCGACGTTGACGAGCGCCTCGACCGGCACGTCGCGACCGTAGACGAACAGCGGACGGGCGCGCGCCGAGGGCGCGTCGTAAAGGACCGTTGCAGCATCGCTTGTCACGCGGAAATCGGCCGCGTGCGCGGTCAGCCCGGCGGCAATGAGACCGGACGTCACCGCAGCGCGAAACCGGACCTTCATGCCGCGCGCACGCGGCGGCGCTGCCTCAATTCGTGACGGCGGGCGCTTCGGCGGATGCTTGTGCAAGCTGTTGCTGGTACAGCGCCTCGAAATTGATCGGCGCAAGATGCACGGGAGGAAACCCTGCGCGCATCGTCGCGTCGGCGACCGTTTCGCGCGCGTACGGGAAGAGCACGGTCGGACAATGAATGGCGAGCACCTGCTGCAACTGGTTGGGCGGCACGCCGCGAATCGCGAATACGCCTGCCTGCGCCGCCTCGATCAGAAAGACCGTCTTGTCGTTCGCGCGCGCCGTGACCGTCAGCGTCAGCACGCATTCGTAGACGTCGGTCGCCACCTGTTCGCCGCGCGTCCGCAGCCCGATCTCGATCTGCGGCGCTTCGGCCATCTGGAACGACTGCGGGGCGCCAGGGTTTTCCAGCGACAGGTCCTTGACGTAGATTTTCTCGATCGCAAGCTGCGCGGTGGTGCCGCCTTGCGCGGATGCGGGTTGCGGGTCCGCGCTTGGTGCGGGCTGCGAATCGGCCATGCTGGGGAACTCCGGTGAGATTCAGGCGAGGCGGCGATTTTACCTGAGCAACATGCGCCGCCTCGGTATGACGCGGCCGTGCCGCGCTGCCGAATCCCGGTTAAGCGGCCTTGCCGGAGAGGAGTGCGCTCAGGCGTCCGGCGCGATCGAGCGCCGCGAGGTCGTCATAGCCGCCGACGTGATGCTCGCCGATGTAGATCTGCGGCACCGTGCGGCGTCCGGTGCGCTGCATCATCGTGACGCGCTCGGCGGGATTTTCGTCGACGCGCACCTTGAACACATCGTCGACGCCGCGCGACGCGAGCAGTCGCTCAGCGCGGACGCAATAACCGCAGTAGGCGGTCGTGTACATCGTGACGCGCGGCGATGGGGTGGATTGTGTGCTGTCCATCAGATCTTTTGAACCGGCAACCCGGCATCGCGCCATGCACGAAGCCCGCCGCGCAGACTTTGTACGCGCGTAAAACCCAGCTTGTTCAACGCGGACGCCGCCGCACCGCCGCGCTGGCCGCGATCGCAGTACACGATGACCGGCCGGGCGACGAACTTCGCGAGTTCGGTGCCGCGATCCTTCAACTGGGACAACGGAATGTGCATGGCGTTCGGCAGTTGCGCGCCGGTGAATTCCTTCGGTTCGCGAACGTCGAGGACGATCGGATTCGCCGTGTTGATGAGCCGCGTGGCGTCGAACGTGCCGATCTCCTGCACCGGGGACAGCCGCCGCTGGAGAAACGGCCACAGCAACATGACGCCGGAGAGCACGAACACCAATACCAACGGCCAGTTTTTTTCTAGGAAAGGCAGCATGAGGCCCAATCGGGGCAAAGACTAAAATGATAGCGCACGGTGCACGCTCGAGCGTCGCGCCAGCGCCGCCCGATGGACACCCTCGCGCCTCCCGCAACGTCACCCGCTTTGAGCAGCGCGTCCGTCGTACCCAGCGTGCGGCCGGTCGTGCTGGTCATTCTCGACGGCTTCGGGTGCCGCGAAGACGCACCCGACAACGCCATCACGCGCGCCGACGCGCCAAACTGGCGCCGGTTGCTCGCGACGTGTCCGCATACGACCCTCGATGCGTCGGAATTGCGCGTAGGCCTGCCCGAAGGCCAGATGGGCAATTCGGAAGTCGGACATCTCAATATCGGTGCGGGCCGCGTCGTATATCAGGATTACACGCGGATCGATGTCGCAATTCGCGATGGGCAGTTCGTGCGCAATCCGGCGCTCGTGGACGCCGTCGAGTGCGCCCGTGCCACAGGCGCGACGCTGCATGTCCTCGGCCTTTTGTCGCCGGGAGGCGTGCATAGTCACCAGCGACAGCTCGGCGCCATGGTCGACATGGCGGCTGGTGCGGGTGTCGCGGTCGCCGTTCACGCGTTCCTCGACGGTCGCGATACGCCGCCACGCAGTGCCAAGCCGTCGCTCGAATTCATGATGAATACCTGCGCGCGGCAGCCGCGAGCGCGCATCGCGACGATCTGCGGCCGTTACTTCGCAATGGATCGCGATGGGCGCTGGGAACGCGTAGCGCCCGCTTACGCGGCGATCGTCGATGGCAACGCGCCGTTCCAGGCGCGCTCCGCGACAGAGGGACTCGAAGCGGCGTATGCGCGCGGAGAATCGGACGAATTCGTGCAGGCCACCGCAATCGTCGACGCAGAGGGGCAGGTCACGCGCATGCGCGACGGCGACGTCGTGGTGTTCATGAATTTCCGCGCGGATCGCGCGCGGCAGTTGACGCGGGCGTTGACCGATCCGCAGTTCGACGGTTTCACGCGCAAGCGGGTACCGCGCCTTGCACGCTTCGTGTGCCTGACCCGTTACGGGGATGAGTTCCGGGAACTTCCGGTCGCATTCGGGCCGCAGGTCGTCGCCAACGGATTCGGAGAGTACCTGGCGGAACGCGGTTTGCATCAGTTGCGGATCGCCGAGACGGAGAAGTACGCGCACGTCACGTACTTCTTCAATGGCGGCAGCGAGGCCGTCTACCCCGGCGAGGATCGCATCCTCGTGCCGTCGCCCAAAGTGGCGACGTACGATCTGAAGCCGGAAATGAGCGCCGTTGAGGTCACCGACCGGCTCGTCGACGCGATCGCGAGCGGCCGCTACGACGCCATCGTCTGCAACTACGCGAACGGCGACATGGTCGGACATACAGGCAACTTCGATGCCGCGAAGCGGGCGATCGAAACCCTCGATGCGTGCATCGGCCGCGTGGTCGACGCCGCGCGCGCGGTCGGTGGCGAAGTGCTCATCACCGCTGACCACGGCAATGCCGAGCAACTGCATGACGACACGACCGGCCAGGCGCACACGGCGCATACGCTGAACCTCGTACCGTGCGTCTACGTCGGCCGGCCGGCGACGTTGATGCCGGGCGGCGCGCTGCAGGACATCGCGCCGACGCTGCTCGCGCTGATGGGACTGCCGAAGCCCGCCGAAATGACAGGTCACGCGCTGGTACGGCTCGAGAACCGGGAGATGGAGCGGACGCCGCCACGCTAGCCGTCCGCAGCGTGACGCATCGTCAGCGCGCCTCCACGGAACTCGCGAGCGCGACGACGGACCAATGCAAGCCGCGCGGACATCGCGGCGAAGTTGCTTCCCGCGCCGGTGCACCTTTCTGCCGGCAATCCCGTCCCAGATGCGACGCCAGCTGTCGACGACAGCCCGGCCGCCGGCACCCGCCGGCTAGCGGAAAGCGCCGGGAACCGATGCAATTTCGACGTACCGGCGGGCGTATACTTGTTTTCGAGGTTCCGTGGGGCGTTCCTCGCGGTCGGATAAGGACGAATCGGGGTTGGCGATGCGCGATGGCATGAAGAAGGCGAGTTGGATTGGCATGGGTGCGGTGCTCGGTCTGCTGCTGAGCCTGAACCTTTCGGTGTTCGCGCAACGCGAATCGCGGCTGCCGATCCCCTACGAGGATCTGCAGTTGCTCTCGGCGGTATTCGGCAAGATCAAGAGCGACTACGTCGAGCAGGTACCCGACGACAAGTTGATCAAGGAAGCGATCAACGGGATGGTGCGCGGGCTGGACCCGCACTCCGACTTTCTCGACGCCGAAGCCTTCCACGAGTTGCAGGTCGACACGCAGGGGCGTTTCGGCGGCCTCGGCATCGAAGTCGGCGTCGAAGACGGCGTGATCCGCGTCGTCTCGCCCATCGAAGACACACCGGCGTTCAAGGCAGGCATCAAGTCCGGCGATCTGATCGTGAAGATCGACGACACGGCCACACGCGGCATGCCGCTCGCCAAGGCGGTCGAGAAGATGCGCGGCAAGCCGGGAACGTCCGTGCTTTTGACCGTCGTGCGCAAGGACGTCGACACGCCGCTGACGTTCACGCTGCTGCGGCAGGAAATCAACGTCAAGAGCATCCGTGCCAAGGCACTCGAGCCGGGCTACGGATACATTCGCGTGCGCAAGTTCCAGGAAGACACCGGCGGCGATCTCGCCAAGGCAATCCGCGAGCTCTATGCGAACGGTCCCCTCAAGGGTCTCGTGCTCGACCTGCGCAGCGACCCGGGCGGCCTGCTGAACCAGGCGGTGGCCGTGTCATCGGCGTTCCTGCCGAAGGACGCGCTCGTCGTGTACACGGACGGCCGTACGCCCGATGCGCGGATGCGCTTGACGGCAAGCCGTGAGAATTACGTTCGCCGCGGCGACGATTACCTGCGCGATCTGCCCGCGGGCGTCAAGACGGTGCCGATGGTCGTACTGGTCGATGCCGGCACCGCGTCGGCGTCCGAGATCGTCGCGGGCGCGTTGCAGGATCACAAGCGCGCAACGGTGCTCGGCGCGAAGACGTTCGGCAAGGGTTCGGTGCAGACGATCCTGCCGCTCGGCAACAACACCGGATTGAAACTGACGACCGCGCGCTATTACACGCCGGCCGGACGTTCGATCCAGGCGAAAGGCATCGAGCCCGACATCCAGGTCGATGACGGCCGCGATTCACCGAATCGCATTCGCGAGGCGAATCTCGAGCATCACCTCGACGTTCCGGCGGTCGGCGGAAGCAAGGGCGCAGTCATCGCCGGCAAGGGAACGCCGGGGACGCCCGACGCCAAGGCTGCAGCGAAGTCGGGCGGACAACCGGATGCACTGCCGCCGCGACTCGATTTCGGCTCGGACGAGGACTTCCAGCTCAAGCAGGCGATCAATCACCTGAAGGGCGCGCCGGTGGTCGAGTCGGTCAAGGCGCTGTCGGCCGAGGCGAAGACGCAGTAGGCTCGGATCGAGGTCCGAGGATCCAGCGAGGTCCGCGATCGAGGTTCGAGGATCGAGGATCGAAGTTCGAGGATCCGCAAGAAGCCCGGCACCGGCCGGGCTTCTTCGTTTTCACGAGACGCTTCGCACTGAACCCGAATCCGTTACCCGTTACCTGTTACCTGATGGATGACGCGCAACTGCTCCGCTACAGCCGCCACATCCTGCTCGACGAACTCGGGCCGGCGGCACAGGAGACGTTTGCCACATCGCACGCGCTCGTCATTGGCGTGGGCGGACTGGGCGCGCCGGTCGCGCAATTCCTGGCTGCCGCGGGCGTCGGCACGATGACGCTCTGCGACGCGGACCGCGTCGATCTCACGAACCTGCAGCGACAGATCCTCTACGCGACGGCGGACGTCGGCCATCCGAAGGTCGAAGCAGCCGCGAGCCGCCTTTCCGCAGTCAATCCCGACGTGACGCTGCACCTCGTCAACGAACGCGTCGGGGCGCGCGAGCTCGCGCGCCTCGCCGCCACGGCCGACATCGTCGTCGATTGTTGCGACAACTTCGAAACGCGCCATGCGGTCAATCGCGCGTGCGTCGACGCACGCAGGCCGCTCGTGTCGGGGGCCGCGATCCGCTTCGATGGTCAGCTCGCCGTCTTCGATACGCGCGACGCCGCGAGCCCCTGTTACCACTGTCTGTTCGGCGAGGGCGACGCCCTCGAGGAGACGCGCTGCGCGACGATGGGCGTGTTCGCGCCGCTCGTCGGCATCGTCGGCGCCACGCAGGCCGCCGAAGCGTTGAAGATCCTGGCCGGCGTCGGCGAATCGCTCGCCGGCCGCCTGTTGCTGCTCGACGCACTGACGATGCAATGGCGCGAGCTCCGCGTGCCGCGCGATCCCGATTGCCCGGTATGCGGGACGCGCGACATGACGTCATGAATTGCTCACGAACCGTGCGTACGGCGATACTTGCAGCGCTCGCATGCATTGCAACTGCATCGCCTCCCGCGGGCGCTGCAGATAGCCCGCGCGCATCCCCGGCATTCGAGGCGGCGCATGCGGCGCTGGCCCCTGAAGAATGGGACGCGATCCGTCGCGTGATCGGCGATCAGCTCGCCGCGCTTCGTAATGGCGACGCGGCGCGCGCGTTCTCGTTCGCGTCGTCTGCGATTCGCGACCGATTCGGCGACGCACCGACGTTCCTGCAAATGGTGCAGGGCAGCTACGGTGCGCTGCTCGGGGCGCGCTACACCGAATTTCTCGACGGCGCGGTGATCGACGGCCACACGATCCAGCCGTTGCGACTCGTGATGAACGACGATACGGTGCTGGTCGCGCTCTACGAAATGCAGCGCGGCGAAGACGGCGGATGGCGGATCGCCGGCTGCGTCATCGCACCGTCGACGGTACGCTCGACGTAACGGGCGCGGTCACTTGCGCGCGAGCAGCCGCTCGCATGCGCCGACTTCGCCGAGATCCGACTGCGCACCCGCCCACGCGGTGAATTGATCGATTGCCGTCGCGCGCTGCGCGGGTTGCGCCGCCTCCAGCGCCGCGTTGAAGTCCGGTGTCGCCTGCGCGCAACTGGCGGTCATCGCGAGAATTCGCGCATGACGCGCCTGCGCTGCGGAGCGTGCGGGCGCATCCGATGCGTTGATTTCGGCGATGCGCGCGCCGGCGCGCCGCAGCGCGAACGTTGACCCGCGTGATGCAAGTGCCTGTCCGGCATTCGCGCAGGCGATGCGCATCCGTTCGACGCGCGACCCAGGCTCGGCACAAAGCGCGCGCAGCGGCGCTGCCCAGGCGAGATCGCGCATCGATCCGTACGTGAGCGCCGCCTTGGCCTTCGCGGCCGGGTCGACGCCCGCATCGTAGCCGCGGAGATAGGACCACCAGCGCGCGGCGCCCTGCGACCAGTAATCGTCGAAGCGCGGCGCGAGCGCCGCCTGCTCGACAAAAGTCGCGGCGAGGTCGGCTTCACCGCGCTGCCGCGCACGACCTGCAAGCAGCAGCATCGGCACACCGTTATCGACGTCGCGGCGCGCCCAGTCGGCGAGCCGGTCGACGGCGTCGCACGGTGCAAGCGTGGGCCGCACGGGCTGCAGGCAGGCGATGCCGAGGGACGCGAGGTACAAGCGCTCGCCGGGCGCGGCGATGCGTGCGGCGGCGAATTGACGCACTTGCGCTTCGATGTCGGTGGTTTCGAGATCGCCGGCAAGCCATGCACTGCGCGGCTCGTTCGTCGTCAGGAGCCGCAGGCGCAGGTCGGCGTCGAGCCGATCGAGCTCCGGCTGCCAGCGCGACGCGGGCGCGTCACCGCCGCGCGTTTCCGCACCGGTCGGCGTGCGAACGATCACCGACGGGTCAACTGTGGGCGTCACCTGCTGCGCGGGCGGCGTCGTACGCGTCCCCTCGGATGCGCCCGGCGCCATCGGAGGCGGCAGTACGGGCGGTGCCTGCGCGAATGCGATCGACGCAGCCAAGCCCAGGAGCATCAACATCGCGGGGGCAGGTTTTCTCACGTCGATCATCCGAACAGGAATTTGCGCTGCAGCGGCCAGCCGTCCTGCGGCGTCCGCTTGAATCCACTTTTGGCGAACAGCTGCCAGCGTCCGACCACGTAGGCCATGAGCACGGCCGCATCGGCAGTGGCATCGCCGTGCCATGCATTGGCCGCTTGCGCGATACGAAGCGACTGGCGCAGGGCCGCTTCGAGCCTGTCGACGAACTGGTTGATGCGTATCTGCAGCCGCTCGTCCTCGTTGACCAGCGCATCGCCGATCAGCACGCGCGTCATCCCCTGATTCTTTTCGGCGAAGCGCAACAGCATGACGACCGTCTGCTCGGCTTGTGCAACGCCATCCTCCGACTCAGTCTGGATCTTGTTGACGAGCGAGAACACGGTCGATTCGATGAATTCGATCAGCCCTTCGAACATCTGCGCCTTGCTCGCGAAGTGCCGGTAGAGCGCTGCTTCCGAGACGTCGAGCCGCGCCGCCAGCGCTGCCGTGGTCACGCGTTCGCCGCGCGGCGTTTCGAGCATCGTCGCGAGCGTCTGCAGGATCTGCAGCTTGCGTTCGCCGGGCTTGCTCGCCATCGCGTGCGCAGCCGATCAGGTGCCCGCGCGCGGCGCGGCATCGTCGGCGCGGATCATCGTCCCGACGCCTTCGTTGGTCAGCACTTCGAGCAGCAGTGCATGATCGACGCGCCCGTCGATGATGTGCGAGCTCTTGACGCCATTCTTCACCGCGTCGAGCGCCGACCCCATCTTCGGCAGCATCCCTCCGCTGATCGTTCCGTCGGCGAACAGCCGATCGATCTCGCTCGCGGTCAGCCCGGTCAGCAGCTTGCCGTCCTTGTCGAGCACGCCGGTCGTATTGGTCATCAGCACGAGCTTCTCGGCGCGAAGCGTCTCGGCCAGCTTGCCGGCGACGAGGTCCGCGTTGATGTTGTACGCCTCGCCTTCGGCGCCGACGCCGATCGGCGCGATGACGGGGATGAAATCGCGCGAGTCGAGCAGGCTGATCAGTTCCGCATCGATGCGTTCGATTTCCCCTACGAGCCCGATATCGACGAACTCGCCGGGCTTCGTATCGCTTCGCAGCAGCATTTTCCGCGCGCGAATGAAAGCGCCGTCCTGCCCAGTCAATCCAACCGCCTTGCCGCCCTGCTGATTGATCAGCCCGACGATCTCCTGATTGAGTTCGCCGAGCACCATCTCGACGACGTTCATCACGCGTTCGTCGGTAACGCGCATGCCTTGCCGGAACTCGCTCTCGATGCCCATCTTCGCGAGCAGGTCGCCGATCTGCGGACCGCCGCCGTGGACGACGATCGGATTCATGCCGACCAGCTTCAGCATCACGACGTCGCGCGCGAAGCCGGCCTTCAGATGCGACTCGGTCATCGCGTTGCCGCCGTACTTGACGACGATTGCGCGATCGTGGAAGCGGCGGATGTACGGCAACGCCTCGGCCAGGATCTGCGCCTTGACGGCGGCATTGACGGCATCGATCGGCATGGGCGAGGCGTGACGGAAGGCGTCAGGCGGACGAGTGCCGAGCGATTGTACCCGAACGTCGAACTCCGCTTGCAGTGCGCGCCGGCGCACGAGTAAGCGCTGACAAGACCGCGCGCCGCAGCGGCCCGATCCACGCGTGGTTTGCTATTGTTGCCGGCCATGTCGAGCTACCTGCCGGATGCGGTTCCGCTGGGCGAGGTCCACCGCGCGCTCGTCACGAAGCTCCGCCACCACGGTGATGTGTTGCTGACGTCGCCGGTGTTCTCGACGCTGAAGCGCGCCGCACCGCACGTCGCGATCGACGCGCTGGTGTACCGCGATACGGCAGCGATGCTCGCGAATCATCCGGCGATCGACACGGTGCACACGATCGACCGCGCGTGGAAAGACCAGGGGCTGCGCGTGCAGGCATCCGCCGAGCTCGCGCTGCTCAGGACGTTGCGCGCACAGCGCTACGACCTTCTCGTTCACCTGACCGAGCACCCGCGCGGCGCATCGCTCGCGCTCTTGTTGCGACCGCGTTTCGCCGTGACGCGCGAACGGCCCCGCAATGAATGGCTGTGGCGCACCGCCTTCACGCATTTCTACCGACTGCCGCGCCACACGCCGCGTCATGCCGTCGACGCGAACCTCGACGCACTGCGGCGCATCGGCGTGTATCCCGAGACGACGGACAAGCAGCTGGTACTCGTTCCGGGCGATGCGGCGAACGCGCGCATCGACGCGCTGTGCACCGAGCACGGCATCGAGCGCGGGCGCTTCGTGCACGCGCATCCTGGATCGCGCTGGATGTTCAAATGCTGGACCGCAGAGCGCTTTGCGGCATTGCTCGATCGGATCGCCGGCACCGGGATGCCGATCGTGCTGACCGGTGCGCCGGAGAAGCGCGAACGTGAGCTCGTCACCGCGATCCTCGGGAGCATCACGTCGCAAACCCGTGTACGCGTCGTCGACGTGACGGGTGCACTGTCGCTGTCCGAGGTCGCCGCGCTGACCGCGCGAGCGCGCATCTTCGTCGGCGTCGACAGCGCGCCGATGCACATGGCGGCCGCGATGGGGACGCCGGTGGTCGCGCTGTTCGGGCCATCGGGCGAGCACGAATGGGGGCCGTGGATGGTGCGGCAGCGCGTCGTCGCGTCGATTGCACATCCGTGCCGGCCGTGCGGGATCGACGGATGTGGCGGCGGCAAGGTTTCCGAATGCCTGACCTCGCTTGGCGTCGATCACGTGTTCGGGCAGTTCGAGGCGCTCGTCGCCGAAACCACTGGTAGCGGCCACGCGACCGAACGCTGATGCGCCTGGCCGTCATTCGCCAGCGCTACACGCCGTTCGGCGGTGCCGAGCGATTCCTGGACGGCGCGCTGCAGGCACTGCAGGACCGCGGCGTATTCATCACGCTCTACACGCGTGAATGGCGGGCGCCACAAGCCGGTCGAATGGAGCCGCGGATCGTCGATCCGTTCCATATCGGCGGCTGGTGGCGCGATGCCGGGTTTGCGCGCGCGGTGTGCCGCGCGTTGCGAAACGACGACGCGGCACTGGTTCAGTCGCACGAACGACTGACCTGCTGCGACGTGTTCCGTGCCGGCGACGGCGTGCATGCCGCGTGGCTCGACGAGCGCTGCCGCCATGTCTCGCCGCTTCACGCGTTCGGCATGCGGATCAATCCGCACCATCGCTACCGACTCGACGTCGAGCGCCGGATGTACGCAAGTGCGCGGCTTCGCGCCGTCATCTGCAATTCGCAGATGGTCCGCGACGAGATCCATGCTCGCTTCGGCGTCGCCGAGGCCCGCCTCCACGTGATCTACAACGCCGTCGATACATCGCTGTTCTCGCCGGACGTACGTGCGCGGCGCACTGAGATACGGCAGCGGCATCGCATTGCGGACGATGCGCTCGTTTACCTACAAGTCGGCTCGGGATTCGAGCGCAAGGGTGTCGCGACCACACTCGACGCGCTCGCCCAACTCGATGCGCCCGCGCATCTGATCGTCGTCGGCAAGGACCGGCATCTCGAACGCTATCGTAAACGCGCGCGCGCGCTCGGCGTGGCGAAACGCGTGACGCTGACGGGACCGGTGCCGGATCCACGGCCTTACTACGGCGCCGCCGACGCGTTCGTGTTGCCCTCGCTGTACGATCCGTGCCCCAACGCGGCACTGGAAGCGATGGCCTGCGGTCTTCCGATCATCACGAGCACCCGCTCGGGGGCGGCAGAACTCGTGCGTGCCGCGCCGGCCGGCCTCGTCTGTGCGCCGGGCGATGCAACTGCACTGGCGGCGCACATGCGCACGCTTGCCGACGCCCGCGTGCGTGAACGGATGGGCGCGCACGCGCGCGAGGCGGTGCTGCCGTTCACGCCGTCCGCGATGGTGTCGCAATTGCTCGCGCTGTACGATCGACTACTGGCGCCGACGAGCGTCCCGTCATAGCGCGCTGCTATACTGGACACGTCGTCACCACGGCCCGCACGAATGCCTGCAACCACGGCTGCAAGCGCGCCACATCTTGCCCGACTCGCTGTCCCTGCTTCGCGCGGCACGCCGCGCTGACCTGACACCGCAATGACCGGGTTGCGCCTTTACCGGCGTCTCCTGGACTACGTGCGGCCGTACTGGTGGGCGTTCGCGCTGGCGGTCGTCGGCATGGTCATCGTTGCCGCCGGCGACCTGATCATGGCGATGCTGGTCATTCCGATCGTCCGGAATTTCCAGAACCCCGACCCGGCGACGACGCAGTGGCTGCCACTTGCCGTCATCGGCGTATTCGTGTTCCGCGGCCTCGGATCGTACATCTCCGATTACGGGATGGCGTACACCGGGCATCGCGTCGTGTTCGACCTGCGTCGTGCGCTGATCGACAAGCTGTTGCGTCTGCCGACGCCGTATTACGACGTCACGCCAGCCGGCGTCATCCAGTCGAAACTCACCTTCGACGCGCACCAGCTCGCGTCCGCCGCATCCGGGACGATCACGACGGCGATCCGCAGCTCGCTCACGATCACCGCGAGCCTCGTGTGGCTTCTGTACATCAACTGGCGGCTCACGCTGATGACGTTCTTCGTGCTGCCGATCGTCGCCGTCGTCATTCGCTATTTCAGCCGACGCCTGCGCCGGATCGCGCGCGACGTGCAGACGCGGACCGGCGCCATGACGCACGTGCTCGAGGAAATGATCGGTGGGCACCGGATCGTCCGCGTGTTCGGTGGAGAAGCGTACGAACGCGCGCGCGCCGTCAAGGCGGCCAACGCGTTGCGTACGTCGATGACCAAGCAATCGTCGGCGAGTGCGGCAAGCTCGCCGATTTCGCAGGTGC